>JAZQSZ010000001.1:0-2088 GCA_045630365.1 Paludibacteraceae bacterium
AGGACTGCTATTTTATAACCGTACTTGGTTCTATTCATATGCTATGGATAAGTAGCGTAATCGCTATGCTAATTGAAAAAGAATTACCTCGTTGGCTCCGCACCATCAATATCCACGCACCAATCCTTATAAATGGAGCTATCGTTCTGGCATTACTACTCGAAGTGTATATACCCAGAGAGGTCATATATCGCCTTAGTAGAACACTGACAGAAGATATACCCGAGATGGGATTCATACTATCCATTATTTTTGTCATTGCCGTTTGGCTTATCAACACCATTGTTGTATTGCGCACAATCGCAAGAACTAAGGAAAAGAAGTAAATGATTCACCTTTGAATATGTATCATATCAACAATATCAAACTACAAAAATTATTATTACTTTGTAATAATCCAAAATAAAGTGTAAAAAATACACAAAAATATTTGGTGGTATCAAAAAAATGTTGTACCTTTGCGGCAGATTTACACAAACAACCTAATTTAATTGCAACTATGAGCAAGAAAACAAACGAAAATCCCGACTATCAACTCACCGAAAATGGATGGTTTGCGTATGAGTACCCTCGTGCTGCGATGACGGCTGACACCGTAATCTTTGGTTTCGATGGCGAGGCGCTCAACGTACTTCTCGTGAAGCGTGGCGTGGCTCCATTCAAAGGCAAATGGGCATTGCCTGGCGGTTTCCTTCGTATGAACGAGACCATCAACCAATGTGCGCAACGCGAGCTCACAGAGGAGACTAGTTTCCCAGAGATCTATATGGAGCAGTTTGGTGTATTCTCCGAGGTCAATCGTGATCCACGTGGCCGTGTGATTACCACAGCTTTCTATGCGCTCACTCCTATGCGCGAAGTGCACGGAGGAGACGATGCTGCGGATGCCAAATGGTTCCCGTTGGACAGAATACCAGCTTTGGCCTTCGATCACGACCGTATCTTGCGTGTAGCCACCAACCGATTACGTGAGGACTTGCATTTCCGTCCTGTGGGATTCGAGTTGTTGCCAGAGACCTTTACTATTCCGCAGCTCCAACGCCTCTACGAAGCTATCCTGAATGTGCATTTCGACCGCCGCAACTTCATGAAAAAGATGACCGCCGTGGGTATTCTGGATGACACGGGCGAGAAAGAAGTGGTCAAAGGACACCGACCTGCCACTCTCTATCGCTTCAACATGACCGCATACAGCCAATTCAAGAAGCGACGCAACTTCAACCTTGAATTCTGATCGTTGCCATTAAAACCTAACCTTGCCTTTAAACTTTAACCTCTAACCCTTAAACAATAAAAAATATGCTCGGAGCAATTATTGGCGATACCGTAGGCAGCATCTACGAGTTTTGCAACATCAATTCAACCAAGTTCCCATTGTTTTCATCACACAGTGAGCCCACCGACGACTCCGTCATGACCATGGCAGTCGCAGAGTGGCTACTCTCTGACCCCGAACGCACCCAAGAAACACTTGAAGAGTGCATGGTGCGCTGGGGACATCGTTATCCACGTGCTGGTTATGGCGGTGCCTTCTCACGCTGGCTCTTCAATCCCGATTTCTTGGGTGGTTATCGTGATGAGTACAATAATTTCGATGATATACCATCCGGTCGCCATCCTTACAACTCCTGGGGCAATGGCTCTGCTATGCGTTGTTCTGCCTGTGGTTGGGTCGCAGAGACATTGAACGAGGCATTGGACTTAGCCAAACGCTCTGCAGAGATCACCCACAATCATCCTGAAGGCATCAAAGGTGCGCAAGCCACTGCCGCTGCCATATGGATGGCACGCCACAATGCGACCAAAGAGGAGATTAAGGAGTATATCATGGACAAGTTTGGCTATGACCTCAATCGTGACTGCAATGATATTCGTCCTGACTACTACTTTGATGTTTCCTGTCAAGGCACTGTACCCGAAGCAATCATCGCCTTTTTGGATAGTTGGGACTTTGAGTCGGCTATCCGCCTTGCCGTTTCACTAGGCGGTGATAGCGATACCCTCACCTGCATCACTGGCGGCATTGCGGAGGCTTTCTACAAGGAAATCCCCGAACCTATCATCGCTGAGATGCGCAACCGCCTCGAT
>JAZQSZ010000002.1:0-9014 GCA_045630365.1 Paludibacteraceae bacterium
GGCTGTTTTTACCACTTAGCTACTGTGTCGTTATATATCTGATCTGCAATCTCTTGGATCATCGTGTTGCACAATTCATCTTGCACGTCATTGAGCATTTGGGAGGCATCAAAAGTCTGGTAAGCGGTATAGTTCTTCTCAAAAGACTCCTCTGGATTGACGTTGTTGGTAAAGCGAACGCGTACGGTGATGGTCAGTTTGGTTTCTGCTGCATAGCTATCTGCGGATACTGCCATTGGGGTTAATTGATACCCTGTGATTTCGCCTTCTAGTTCCAGATCACCACCTCGTCGCACCAATTCCAGACGTGTTTGGCGTTGGAAGAGGTCACGAATGCCGTCGGATAGGTTAACACTCAGGGGTGCATATACCAATGCCGCTACATTGGGGAAGTCAGCAATGGAGATACTCTTGGTCTTGGTATAGTCAATACTCGCGCCATTGAATTTGTAACTAATGACGCAACTATTCAATACGACTGCTAATAAAAATAATATACTCAGTTTCTTCATCATCTCAACTCTCAACTTTCAACTCTCAACTCTTTAGTTTTCGATACAATGTTCTTTCGCTAATACCGAGCATATCGGCGGCCACTTTGCGATTACCACCGCTAGCTCGCAGGGCTTCTTCGATGGCTTCGCGATCGCGATCAGCTTTGGTTTTGATGACGGTAGGTGTAGCTTCTACGGGTGTCACATCTTCTATCTCGGACTCGTTCTCTACATCTTCAATCTCTGATTGTTTTACTTCTGCAGGAAGTGGAGTATGCTCTTCTATTTCTTCTACGCGATCAATCAATATGCGACTGCTCTTGTTCATCTCTTGGATTTGTTTCTTGAGGGTTTCTAGTTCTTTGCTTAGACTAAAAACCACCTGCTTGAGCATTTCTATGTTTTTGGATTCATCATAGCTGTTTTGTGGGGAGTGAACGGCTACTAATCCTGTTGATTGTTCGTTCTGAGGTAGGTAGTTGACCAGTATTTCGGGTGTGATGTCACGGCATTGTTCGATGACGCTGATTTGATCCACCACATTTTTTAGTTGTCGTACATTGCCTCGCCAATAGTATCCTTTGACCATCTCCATTGCTTCGTCTGTCAGACGGATAGCTGGCATGTTGTATTTGTCTGCGAAATCGCGCGCAAACTTCCTGAATAATAATGGGATATCATCGCGTCTTTCGCGCAAGGATGGCACACGTATGCCCACTGCGTTCAAGCGATAGTAGAGGTCTTCACGAAATTTGCCCTCCTCTATTGCGCGTGGGATATTTAGGTTGGTAGCAGCAACTACGCGCACATTGGTTTTGAGGGTTTTGCTCGAGCCTACGCGCATATACTCGCCGGTCTCTAGCACGCGGAGCAATCTAGCTTGGGTAGAGAGGGGTAGTTCTCCTACCTCGTCCAAGAATAATGTTCCGCCGTCGGCTATCTCAAAGTAACCTTTGCGTTCGGATTTCGCATCGGTAAAAGCGCCTTTTTCATGACCGAATAGTTCGCTATCAATCGTTCCTTCTGGGATGGCACCACAGTTGATGGCAAAATAGGGTGAATGTTTGCGTGAAGAGTAATGGTGTATGATTTTTGGAAAATGCTCTTTACCTACACCTGATTCTCCGATAATTAGTACACTTAAGTCAGTGATAGCTACTTGCATAGCTATCTCTATACCTCTATTGAGAAGAGGGCTATTACCTATGATGTTAAAGTGTTGTTTGATAGGTTGTAAATCCATGACTCAATTGTTCTTAAAAAATTATATGTTAGTTAAGTTTTTGGTCTCCTGTCTATTTGTACATATAGAACGTACAAAGGTACGAAAAAAAATACAAATGTGCAAGAAAATCGATGATTTTTCTAAAAAAATGCAGAAATGTTTGGTCAATCCAAAAAAAAGCAGTACCTTTGCACGCTTTTTCGCATGTAAATTATTAACAAGCCCACGAGATGGGGCATAAAACAAGATAAACATGAAACGTACATTCCAACCTTCACAACGTCGTCGTCGTAACAAACACGGTTTCCGTGCACGTATGGCTACTGCTAACGGTCGTCGCGTATTGGCAGCTCGCCGTGCACATGGTCGCAAGAAATTAACCGTTGCTGACGAAGGACGCCACAAACGCTAATCCAACTTAACCCTTAAGGACCTTAAGGATACACCTTAAGGCAATTAAGGACTTTAAGGACCTAAAGGGAAAAGAGTTGTATCTCCTTTCCCTATTTGTGTTATATTACTGACAAAATGGAATCAACAAGACAACAAAAAATAGAAAGACTCATCCAAAAGGATCTCAGCAGTATATTCCTTAAATATACGCGCGCGCTATCTGGCACTTTGATTAGTGTGAGTGAGGTGCGTGTGTCGCCTGACTTGAGTATTGCACACGTTTATCTGAGCATCTTTCCTGATGCTAATGCACCAATGGCTATGGAGCAAATAGGTGCGGACATGGGTAAGATCCGTGGAGAAATGGGTAATTTGCAGCGCCATCAATTGCGCGTGATCCCTGAGTTGCATTTTCATCTAGATGAAACAATCTCTAAGATGGAGCGCATAGATGAACTACTCAAACAATAAGAGAATAGCGTGAAAACAACAGAATATTTGCATATGTCAGAAAAATGTTGTACCTTTGCACATTCAAACTCGATAAACAAACTAAATTCATAATATTATGTACATTTTATTAACCATTTTAATTGTTATTGCAGCAGTATTGCTTACCCTTTTGGTTATTGTTCAAAACAGCAAGGGTGGTGGTTTGGCTGCAGGTTTCTCTAGCGGTAACCAAGTAATGGGTGCTCCTAAGACTGCTGATTTCTTGGAGAAAGCAAGTTGGACCCTCATGGGTATCATCATTGCATTGAGCATTATTGCTGTAGGTTTCAACAAGAGCGCTGAGCAAACAGTAGAAGAGGGTAGTGCTATCACCGAGCAAGTACAAGAGGCAGCTGCACAACAAGAGGCAGCTCAAGCTGTACCTGAGTTCGATGAGACTGCAGAGGTTGCAGAGTAATTACCACTGACGGCGAAACAATCCGCCAATGAGAGAAACGAAAAGGTAAATAGGGTAACAGATCCCTAGTACTAAAGCAGTAAAGAGAGAGACGGACGCGTCTCTCTTTTTTATTAGACGGTATTCAATAGGAAACTTAATGAGTAACACCAATGGGCAAAGTAATTGTAATAGATTGGCTAGTAGCACCATTGCTCCGCAACGAAGAATATCTTTGTCGGTGTATTTAGGTGCTTTGCCTGCCCAACGCATACGCTGACGAAAAAAAGCACGCCAGGAGGTATGAGGACGAACAATCGCCTCGAATTGTGGGTCGTCAAGAACTGCGATATTCAATCCACGACGCTTGAAAGACTCTAGAAGAAACATATCATCGCCACTAGGAATCTCGGGATGAAGGTCTGGATATGACTCCAACCAACGATTGCGACGAACAATAAGATTCGCACCACTGCACATCACTGCTTTGCCTTGTTGTGCTGATTCGATAGTGAGTTGCTGAATAGCTGCGTATTCTGCTATTTGCAATCGCTCCAATAATGACGGTTGCTCACTCTCTGACTCCATGCGGAGAGGAAGGATGAGGAGGTCGAATTTTGAATTTTGAATTTTGAATTTTGAATGATCTACATCCATGTTGTCTTTCTTATCTTGCAAAGACTCAAACGATAAATTCATCATTCTTAATTCATCATTCTTAATTATCACATCATCATCCATCATCCATATATACTCTGTTTGGGCTTCAGAGATAAGGCGATAAAGAGCGTGTTTCTTGCCCTTGCCTTCATCGTTGATACCTTTTCTTGGTATCACGATAGATAATGTTGAATGATTAATTTTTTGCCATTGTTCAAGGAACCGAGGATAGGATTTGGCAATGCAGTCGGTGTCATCCACAGGATAGCCTGCAACCAATAAAGCCATCGCCATGCGGTGATCGTGGTCGGTGAGATGTTCACGCACTGCGCGTAGGCGGTCGGATTCTTTGATGGATAATGACTCTGTACCCGTGGCGTGGAGTGTGATACCAAGGCGTTCGCAAGTGAGAGCAACCGCCGGATAGAGGTCGGGGCAGGCACTAAAATTTTGAATTAAGAATTTTGAATTAAGAATTGTTTCTTCCGCAGATCGCTGCGCTGTAGATCGGGCAACAATGCCCTGTAGATCGCTTTGCTGTAGATCGGCTACGCCTGTAGAGAAAATAGTAATGCCTTCGGCGGTGTACTGGGTTTGGATACCGAGATTTGCGAATATATCGGCGACAATCTTGTCGCCTTGAAGGGAATCGCGGAAGAGACCAGGGAGTTTGATCTCGCCACCGTGGAGTGCCACGTATTCATACCAGAATGCAGCGGAGCTCCAGTCAGACTCGAGATTATTTAAACCAACAACTCCAACAACATTATTTTCAACAACCTTCCGCTCGCAATCAACACCCTGCGAGCGGCTAGAAATACGCCTAGTAAACTGCTCAATAATCGCGCGCGTGATACTTATATAAGGAGAAGTAGAGTTGGTTTGGACATTTGCGCCAATGAGCATTAAGGCAGAAACGAATTGCGTGGAAAGAGGATTATCGATCCTTACTAACTTATGCTTATCCAATGCACATCCTGTAATACGCAGAGGAGGATAACCCTCTTGACCCAAATACTCAATCTGTGCGCCCATCTCACGCAATGCCTCTACTAGCTGACCAATAGGACGGTGGTGCATACGCTCGACACCGTCTAGAATAGTGGTGTGCCCCTCTTTTTGAGCACAATAGGCCGTGAGGAAGCGCATAGCGGTGCCGCAGTTGGACAGGTTAAGTGTTGAGTAGAGTTGAGTAGAATGGAGTAGTGTAGTTAGAGCCTTGTGAAGTAGCTGCACATCATCGGGCATATCAGCAGAGACGGCCAAAAGACCGTCTCTGTGTATAGCTTGCAATATCAATAATCGATTTGCAATTGATTTTGATATTGGTAATTCAATAATCATTGAAAGTTCGCTTGTTATACTCGCTGTAGATCACTGCGTTGTAGATCGTTCGCTGTGCTCACTGTGGATCGCTACGCTGTAGTCTTCAGGCGAAGCCGATCTTCAGCCCGAAGGGCGATCTACCAACTACAGGGCACTTGCCCGATCTAAATTAGTTTACATCAGGCAAGAAAGAGTAGTCGCGTGAGTAGCGGAGGTGTTGCTCAATGTAGCCTTCGGTATAGTCGAGTGTTATATCTACAATATTACCCTCTGCATCGTAGTGTGCGGTGTAAACAGGGTTTACAAAACCTTTGTAAGGAGCTAAGTTGAGTTTCTCGTAGCGCTCTAAGATTTCTTTATGCAAGTCTTGATCTACCTTCACTGCGTACTCCTCTACCATTGCTTTAGCAGCAGGATAGTCACCCTCAGAAGTGATGCGTTGTACTTCGCGAAGTAACTCGCCATACAAACGACGAATACCCTCGTAGTCGTTGATTTGGAGGTAGTGTTTGCCATCGCGTTCAATCATCTCTACCTCGTTGTTCTTAGCGTTCTTGAACACCCAAAGAGCAATCAACTGACGGTTACGCATGTGTGATTCCTCGATGTCTTTGCCTGGTTCAATACGCACGAGTTGGGTCATGAGACCATTCATCATTTGTTGGTAGAAGAATCCTTTGTAGGTGTCTTCATTCTCGAGCAATCCTAACTCAACGAGTTTAGGATCAGCCATATAGTAGAGACCGAGCAAGTCGGCACGTGCTTCCTCAATAGTAGAAGCGTGCTCTTTGAGAGCATCTTTGCTAACTCCTGGCATGAGTTTGCCTGAACCGTGGCCTACGCACTCGTGGAGGTCGGTGTGGAGGTCGCCACACGCACCTGCTTTTTCGTACATAGCGATTGTCTCGGCGTCAATCATAAACTCCTCGTTGAAACCATTGCCTTTAGCAGCCTCGTTGTAGGCGTGGGTGATATTATCAATGGTTACAGATTTAGAACCATAATCTTTGCGAATCCAGTTGGCGTTAGGCAAGTTGATACCGATCGGGGTTGCAGGATAGCAATCGCCAGCGAGGATAGCTGCGGTAATCACCTTGGCGCTCACGCCTTTGACCTCTTCTTTTTTGTATTTCTTGTCGGTTGGAGAGTTATCCTCAAACCATTGTGCGTTGTCAGAGATTGTTTGGCAACGGTGGGTCGCGCGCATATCTTTGAAGTTAACGAGTGACTCCCAAGTACCTGTGATACCCAATGGGTCAGCATATGTCTCGGTGAAACCGTTCACATAGTCCACGCGGCTATCGAGGTCTTTAACCCAAGCAATGCAGTATTCGTTGAATGCTTTGAGATCGCCCGTCTTGTTGAACTCAATCATTTTCTCGATTACAAGGCGTTGTGCATCGTTTTCAGCAAATTGGAGTGCTTTCTCAAGGTTCTCAACCACTTTCTCGAGTGCTGCGCTGTACATACCGCCTACTTTGTAAACGCGCTCTACTACTTGGCCGTTCTCCTTAACGAGTTTGCTGTTGAGACCAATCCACAGTGGCTCAGCAGAGTTGTCCTTATGTGCCTCGTAGTATGCCTCTGCTTCTGCTTGGGTCACGCCTTCGTAGTAGTTGTTGGCAGACGCGAGCAAGAGGTCTTCGCCTTCTAGGCTCAAGCTCTTAGGCATGACGGTTGGGTCAAACATTACAGGTAGAATAGCCTCGTCGTAGCTCACGCCAGCCTCGGCACATGCATTGACAAACCACTCTTGGGTGAACTCTGGTTGGAACTTGTCAGATGCATAGTGGTGGTGAATGCCATTGGCAAACCATACTCGTTTGAGGTATTTTTCAAAGTTGAGAAACTCCTCGCTCTTCTTGTCACCTTTGTATTGGGTATAGAGTGCTTCCAAAGCGCGGCGGATACGCAAATTGTAGCGACCATTTTGATCGTATAGAATATCACGACCATGAAGGGCTGCTTCGGTGAGGTGATAAACGAGGGTCTTTTGTTGAAGAGTCAACGAATCAAACTCTGGTACTTGGTAGCGCAGAATCTCGAGGTCATAAAATTTATCCACAGTGTAGTTGAATGTTTGTTGTTTTTGGCAGGCACTCAATGTGATGAGAGCGAAACCAAATAAAATAATTTTTTTCATTATGCTGTTGTCTAATTGTTTAAATTCTCTCTAATACGGTTTGTACCAATTGTTTGATACGTGGTTTGTAGTCGGTGTTAGCGGCTTCTACTTTGCGTTGAGCGATCACACAGCAAACAGTCATAGCCTTATGTCCCATCAATAGGCTGAGACCTGCAATGGCACTACCTTCCATCTCGTAGTTGGTAATGCGTTGTCCCTCGTAACGGAAGTCGGTAATGCGGTCGTTGATGTCTTTTACTGCCAAATCGCAACGCAGTACGCGACCTTGAGGACCATAGAAACCATTGGCTGCGATGGTGCAACCACGCTCCATATCCTCCTGTGCGATGCGATTGACTAGTTCTGGGTTGGCAGCTACAACGTATGGACGGGCAGCCTTGGCAGGGTAGTTGATGAAGTTTACTAATGCTTCCTCAAAACCGAGGTCAGCAATCTCATCGCGTCCCTCGTAGAAAGCCAATACGCCATCCCAACCGATAGACTTCTCGCTCACGAGGAAAGTACCCAATGGAATATCCTCTTGCATACCTCCACAAGTACCAACACGCACAATCTCAAGGGTGCGATGTTTGTCTTTCTCGGTGCGGGTGGCAAAGTCTATGTTTGCCAATGCGTCGAGCTCGTTGAGCACAATGTCGCAGTTGTCAGTACCGATACCCGTGGAGATACACGAGATGCGTTTGCCTTTGTATTTACCTGTGATGGTATGAAACTCTCGGCTTTGGATGTCGCACTCAATGCTTCCTTCGTCAAAGAACGAAGCTACCATATCCACGCGACCTTGGTCACCTACCAAGATGACTTTGTCCGCCAGATGTTCGGGGCGAATATGTAGGTGAAATATACTGCCATCTTCATTGATAATGAGTTGGCTAGCAGGGAATGTCTTTTTCATAGGTACAAAAGTTCTAAAAGTTTTAAAGGTTAGGCATCGCCACCACCGAAGGACATTGGGATAGTACTTCCAGGAGCTGGTGTGCCATTCAGTTTGATAGTTCCAAACTGTTTCTCGTATTTGGCGATATTCTCTTGTAGTGCAAATAGTAGTTTTTTGGTGTTTTCTGGTGTCATAATAATACGTGATTGTACGTTGGCACTCTTTTGACCTGGCATCATGCGAACGAAATCCACCACGAACTCTGAAGAAGAGTGTGCTACGATTGCAAGATTAGAGTAACTGCCTTCTGCTACCTCTGGTGAGAGGTTAATGTTCAATTTTTGTTCTTCCATAGTTGTATATTTATTTTTAATTACCAATACAATGGCTTTTTTTGGAGGGGTTGTGTAAGCATAATATATGCTGTGATTAGTGGTAATAAGATATCATATGCTATCAACCCAAAACCGTATCTTCGCATGTTCAAGCGACGAGCGGATATATTGATTATTATTAGTTGTACTAATAATCGCAACAAAAATAATGCCAATGCGATAGAAAGGAGTTCAATACTTCCTATAATCGCACTTGCTAGTACACTGGCATAGAATATCCCGCGACTCAGTGGCTCTATAGTCAATTGTATTTTGCTTCGAGTGCGATATTGTGGCGAAACGGATAAATGTCTGCGCTTTTGATGGAACCATTCTCGCCAAGTGGTTTTCGGAACAGACCATATAAGGCTATCTCGATTGTTGACCACAGTTGTGTTGCTTGCGGTCGCTATACGATTGACAAAGAGGTCGTCATCTCCAGCACGATTGCCCAATAAACCTTTGAAACCGCCTGTAGAGAAGAATGTGTCGCGTTTGTATGCTAGGTTGCGTCCAACGCCCATATAGGGTTTTCCTGCGCGAGCCATACCCATGTATTGTAATCCGTTGAAAAGGGTATCGTAGCCAATGAAACGACTCAAGAGTCCTGGTTTTTCAAAATATGGACTA
>JAZQSZ010000003.1:0-6354 GCA_045630365.1 Paludibacteraceae bacterium
CATTCATCAGGCAGTAGATGACATATTCCGTCGCATACGAGAAGTAAAACCAGAAGATGCAGACTTGACCTCTTGGTTGATAGAATATGCCCAAAATAATATCGAACAAAACAAACGATGGAATCCGATAGATAACATCAAAACCTTTTCTAGCGAATTGTCCAAAGAAACACTTATCCAGCAGATGGATGAAGTGCGAGAGGTGTTTGCTGACAAAGAAAAAATGCGTTCGTATTTGGAGCAACTGACAGACATAAAAGAACAAGTTATCGATTCTATAAAAACACAAAGGGACAATATTAATCAAGCACTATCTACCTGGAACAAAGATGATATCAACACAAAGTGCATTGGTATCTTTAGCAAAAAACCAGAGGAGATACTAGTAAATGGTTTTAACACTAGCCTACTCAATGTATTGGAAGGGAAAGGTACACTATACAAGAAAACGGGCAAATCCAAAAATGAGCAACTGATTCTGCAAGAAAAAAGCGAGGAAGTGATCAAACTCATAAGAGATTTGTACAAGGATATCACTGGGGATGTAGTGTGTAATTATATAACAGCCGATGCTATACTAGCTAAACTTCATTCACTAGGAATATTGCAAGATGTAGCCACCCAAATAGAGACTACTAATAGACAATTAGGTAGATTGCCTATATCCGAAATCAATCGATTGATCTTCCAAATCATTGATGGTCAAGAATCACCTTTTATCTACGAAAGGATCGGACAATACTACCATCACTATATGATTGATGAGTTTCAGGACACAAGTAAACTACAATGGCAAAACTTCAAACCACTCATCCTAGATGCCGAAGCTGCAGGACATAACAACCTCATTGTAGGTGATGTCAAACAAAGTATATATCGTTTTCGTAACTCCGATTGGCATCTTCTCAACCAAGTTGATAATGACAACGATTTTATTGAGAAACAACCAGGCGAAGGCATGGGTAAAAACTGGAGAACTGCCAAAGTAGTAGTGGAGAACAATGAACGACTCATGCAAGAGTATTGCAGATGGGTAGTCAACAAGTGCGAAGAAGAATACGAAGTACCTTATCATAAGGCTATCAAAGAAATAGCACATATTTATAGTTACGACGAAATGCACCAGAAACCCCAGAAAACCTACGATGGGTGTTTTCATATGCAATTCTTCGAAGGAAAACACTACAAAGAAAGGGCTCTTGACACCTTATATGAACAACTTCAATCCCTACAAAAAGAACAAATTGACCTTTCTCGGGTGACCATCTTAACCCGCTATACAAGAGAGGTAGAAACCATAGCACAGTTCCTTATTCAGAAAGGGTACGAAGTACAATCCGCAGGAGGATTACGCATTGGAGCACACGTTAGCGTACAGATACTACTTGCATTGCTAACATTATCTGTGGAAAAGAATGATACCGCTCAAGCATTCTTGCAAAATGCACTTCCTAACTTTGAGACGTATGACGCAATTAGGCAACAAGCACAACAATTGCCACTATACGATCATGTACAACTACTCATCGATAAATTGGGATTAGTGCAATGGGAAGGCGCAACACCTTATCTAACCGCTTTTCAAGATAAGATATACCAGTTTACCCAAACCAAAGTTGCTGATACCCAACTTTTCCTCAAGTATTGGGAGATGAAAGGAAAAGACTCCACTATTCCTGCACCAAAAACCAATAGTGCAATAAACATCATGACCATACATTCAAGCAAAGGTTTGGAATTTGATATTGTCATGATACCATTCTTTGATTGGAATTTGGTGGACTCACATCCTAATGACATCATTTGGTGCAAGCCCCAAACGGCCCCATTCAATACCATACCATTGGTACCTATCCACCCTTCGTCTAAATTATTACGTTCATTATTTGCTGAAGATTACATACATGAAACATTAGCATCATACACAGATAATCTAAATATTACGTATGTAGCCATAACGCGAGCACGGTATAGACTATACATCTACGGACCTAAATACACCATCGGGTCTAATAAGAAATTGAAAATTTCCAATGTTGGACAACTAGCGTCCTATCTTTTTGATAAAGATCTGAATAGTGACAACACCTACATTTCATCAACGTCCACTATTGCAACCCTTCCACCTAGAAAAGAATCTACGGAAAAAAATATATCATCACAGTATGTTTCTATTCCTATCCAAGAACGCCTTACTCTTCGTAGCCGTTCGGAAGATGATTTCGACTCGGATGCACCACTTGCTATGGTAGATTTGGGTATATTGATGCACCTTTGGTTGTCATACATTCGAACTTGGGAGGACAAAGACAAAGCATTGCAACGCCTTATTAACAGCGGACAAATAACCCACAATCAGGCAACTGAAATGCAAAAGCAAATGATAAGATTGCAAGAACTTATCAACCAATACAATCATAATGATTGGTTTTCTGATGAATATCAAATCTTCACAGAACAAGATATCATTACTACATCGCAGAACACATATCGCCCTGACCGCGTGATGATCAAGGACAAACATGCCATCATTATTGACTATAAATTTGGACAAAAACAATCAAAGTCATATGTAGAACAAGTTCGCAACTATATTCTACAACTACGTGAAATGGGATATACCTGCGAGGGATATATTATTTATAATCAGGCACAAACCATACAGAGTATACAATAACCAACACCCATGATAACTAGCGAACAAGTCATATCCATAGGTCGTCTGACTCGCACACATGGCAAACGAGGTGAGTTGCAATGCCTTATGAGCAACGAATATTGGGATAACGCTGAAGCTAACTTTCTCATACTCAAACTAGACAATATTCTTGTCCCTTTCCGTGTATTAGATTGGCGAGGTAAGGGGAGTGATAGTCTTATCTTTCAACTCTCTCACGTTCATGACGAGCAAGAAGCCCAAAGACTTATTGGTGCTGAAGCATTCATGCTTATCTCCGATATGAATCAAGAGGACGAACTTCTCCCAACGTGGCAAAGTCTCATCGGTTATCGTGTCATGGACACCGACCAAGGCGATTTGGGCATAGTGGAGGAAGTGGATGAAACAACCATCAATACCCTCATCACTCTTAACGATGGACGACTGATTCCCATACATGAGGATTTTATCATAGATATCAACGCAGAAGATAAACAACTAACGATTTGCCTTCCTTTTATCTTTAATGCATAATCGCCATAGGATTCAGCAACCTTTACGCTACCTTTGCGCTAGGAATAAGAATAGAATAATATGCAAAAAACGACTATACAAGAAATGAATCGCCTCACACCAGAGGCATTTCACGAAGCACAAAAAGTGCCACTAATCGTGGTGCTAGATAATGTGCGTAGCCAACATAATATTGGTGCGGTATTCCGTACCGCCGATGCTTTTTGCCTCCAAGGTGTATGGCTCTGCGGTATTTGTTGCTGTCCACCTAACAACGAGATACATAAGACTGCACTGGGTGCTGAACTCACCGTAGATTGGCGATATTTTGAACATACCTTGGATGCCGTTCGTGCTCTACAAGCAGATGGTTATACTGTTTATGCCATCGAGCAAGCACATGGTTCCACTCTACTCCACAACATGCAACTACCTAAAAATCAAAAGACAGCCATCATCATGGGACATGAGGTTTTTGGTGTACAGCAAGAAGTAGTGGATGCAGCCAATGGTTGTATTGAGATTCCACAATACGGAACGAAACACTCCCTCAATGTCAGCGTCACAGCAGGAATAGTCATGTACGAACTGAGCAATATGCTAAGATAATTACTAACCCATAAATACAAATTCAAAATTCTTAATTCAAAATTAATATCGTTATTGGCCCCTGCCCGCGACTTTGAGGTAGGTAAGGCAGCTATTGATGCTGGTGCTGATGCCGTATATATTGGAGCACCAGAGTTCGGTGCACGCCAAGCAGCAGGCAATAGTATTGAAGATATTGCCGCATTGGTCAAATACGCTCATCGTTTTGGTGCTCAGGTACTTGTGACACTCAATACCCTACTCCATGACCATGAGTTTCCTCGCGCATGCGCGCTCGCGCACGAACTATATAAGGTAGGTGTTGATGCGCTTATCATCCAAGACCTTCGTCTTCTAGAACACGACTTGCCACCTATCCGATTACACGCATCAACCCAATGCGATAATCGAACACCAGAGCAAGTACTTCATCTTCAACAACTTGGATTTCGCCGAGCAGTCCTCGCACGAGAACTATCACTCCAAGAAATTTCAAAGATTAATAGTGCAATCTTAATTCAAAATTCAAAATTCAAAATTGAATTAGAGGCATTTGTACATGGAGCACTTTGCGTGAGTTATAGCGGACGTTGCTATTTGTCTGAGGTTTTAATGGATAGAAGCGCCAACCGAGGTTGTTGTGCGCAACTCTGCCGCCAACGATATGACCTATTGGATAAAGATGGCAATGAGATTTTAGATAACTATGGTCAACCTATACACCAACGTTATCTACTTTCTCTCCAAGATATGGACCGTAGTTTGCATCTTGTTCAGTTGATAGAAGCAGGTGTCACAACCTTCAAGATTGAAGGTCGTCTCAAGGACCGAGACTATGTAACTAATATCGTAGCATACTACCGACAATTGCTTGATCAAATCATTGCCTCTAACCCTAACTTGCAACAAGCATCTACCCCATCCATACAAACATATAACTTCACGCCTAACCCTGCTAAAACCTTCCATCGTGGACAGACGGAGTACTTTTTGTACAAGCGCACTCCGCAAATGGCAAACTGGGATACCCCTAAATCTACAGGTGAGAAGATTGGACGAGTAGTAGCCCTGCGCAAAGATGCTATTTGCGTACAACTCCAACCAAATATCATATTACATAACGGAGATGGAATTTGCTTTGGAGACAAAGGCTTTGCTATCAACCGCGTGGACGGCGAATGGATATATCCAAACCAAATGCCTAATATTCAAAGAGGTACAATATTATACCGGAATTTAGATACCGAGTTTTTGCGTTCACTTCAAGCTAAACGACAAATTCCTGTAGATATTTGCTTTGAAGTTATACCCAAAGGCTATCGCCTTACTATTGGCGATAAGACAACAGATTTTGTTGCTCAGCACCAAGAGGCCAATAATACAGAAAGGGCATTACAGACTATTATTCAACAACTTAGCAAACTAGGAGATACGGATTTTGCTGCTAGGAATATTCAGGTTATCAACAATAACCAACTATGCTCTGAGCATTTCCCATATTTCATACCAATTAGCCAACTCAACCAATGGAGACGAGAAATAACGAACCTTTGATGACTTGTAAGTATTGTATACTCAACGAGTTAGGTCACTGTAGGAAAATCAATCCTATGGCTAATGAACCACGTTATCTTCGCCTACAAAACGGTACGATCCTCACCCTTGAGTTTGACTGCAAAAACTGCGAAATGCTTATCCGCAAATAACCTTTTGAACTTTTAGAACAGCGGCTTTGCCGCACTTAGAACTTATACCAATATGGCAGCACATCAAGTAAACGTATATTTTTGGCTAATTGATGCCATTGCATCAGGTCATCTAACCCGCCAAGATATCAACAGTCGTTGGTCTCGTTGTAGATATAATGATGATCACGAAGATGAGATTCCTGAGCGACGCTTTCATAGATACAAACAGGAGATTGAAGAGATATTTGATGTAGAAATCAAGTGCGACCGCTCACGTGGATGTATATATTATATCGAAAATAAGAATGATATCAACGGAGGCGTTACTCGCAAATGGTTACTCAACGCTATGTCTGTTCATTCTATGTTGGACCAAGCACAAGATATGAGCGAAAATATCTTGTACGAAGACATTCCCCTTGGTACACAATACCTTACATCAATCGTAGATGCCATTCGTACACGTACCCAACTCAAAGTGACTTACCACAATTTTGGGCGCAACCAAATATACGACTTCATACTCTCGCCATACTGTCTCAAAGCATTCAAACAACGTTGGTATGTGGCAGGTTGTCCATCTACCCACCCTACTGAAACGCGAGTCTATGCCTTAGATAGAGTTCAGAGAATCGAACTAACCAATATTGAGTTTACTTATCCTAAGAAGTTCAACGCGCATGCTTTCTTTTCTCCCTACTATGGGGTATTCCGTAATGTAGATCCTAAAAAAATTATTATTGAGGCAAATGAGAAATCTACCCAGTTTCTTCGTCTATTACCATTGCATGCTTCACAAAAAGAAATACGACAACATCTCAACTACACTTACTTTGAATATTTTGTAGCACCTACTTTTGATTTTATTCAAGAACTACGTACCCACGGAACAGATATTCGAATCGT
>JAZQSZ010000004.1:0-8180 GCA_045630365.1 Paludibacteraceae bacterium
TGGCTAAGGTCTCAAACGCTATTCCATTGGTGTGAAAACCAAAATTATGCGCCAGACTAATGTAGAAGGCATGTACCCAACTCTGTTGTGTGATTTGTAATATCTGTTGAATAGATTGTTGTTTACATTCTATTCGTTTGATTAATAAGGCTTTTTTCCATCCTTCAGTCAGGAGGGTAGGGTCTGCTTGCAGTCGTTGGCTACATTCTATCATATGGACTGGAGTTTGCATATGCTGAGCATCTTCCATCCATTGTTTGATATAGTCTTGTCCTTGAGGATATTTCAATTCGCATTGAATGATCTTTTCCCCTGCGCTATTATATACCTCTTGGTCGTATTGACATACTACATGCAGTATGGTGTTGTTGTATGCTGGATCGATATTATGACGGTGTTTATTCCAATCGGATGAATGTATATGTATTTCTACATTACCTATCCACTCTTGAGTGCCGATTCGTATATGTGCATTACTAAAATCTGGTCCAGCATGGGTGTTGTGTTGACCTGTTGATATGACTTCAATCACTTGTCCATCAGTAGTTTGCTGTACAAACCCCGACCACAAATGTTTCTGCCATATGTAATGCAGTAGAATCTCTGGCATACCGCTGTTTAGTTCGTCTTTTTCTCTTCTTGAGTTTGAAGCAACTGTCTATCTTCCATTTGTTTTTTTACTTCCACCCACATCTTTTCGGCCAATGGTGCAGCTTGCATATAGACTACGGATTGTTGCTTGAGATCCTTTTGAATAAACTCAAACTGTTTATCCAACTGATGGATGCATAATACCATAACTAGTACAATGATGCCCCATTTGAGGGTACCAAACAAACCTCCTAACAATCGATTTAGCCATCCCAAGGATACTTTCTTAAATAGTTTGGTGAGTAGTTTTGCAAGCAGGTGTAATAAAATGGATATGCCCAAGAAGAGTAGGGCATATGCTAAGACCACGCATACTGATTCTGGCCATGCGAATTGGTGGAGCAACCATGTTGCAAACATTGCTCCCCACAGACGACTTCCCACGATACCTAGTATAATCGCCACGATGGAAGTGATTTCTATTACCAACCCCTTCATCAGACCTCTTACGAGGCCGATGAGTAGGGGGAGTAATATGATTATATCAAGCCAAGACATGATTATTTCTTATATTCTACGCGTGGCCAAAGATTACCATTCGCATCGTATAGTTTCAAATCATCCAAGTTACGAATGGTGATAGACCAATCGTCGGATGCAGGATCATACTTAGCGTTGTCGCTGTAGAAACCTAGAATACCTTCTACATCACCCACATATTTCGAGCAATTGGTTATACCATTTTTATCTGCACCTGGCAAGTAGAAATGTGCAAACTTGGCATACTCAGAGGATGAGATACCAGTCTTGTTGCCGCTAGCATCTTCAATGATACGAGTTTGAGGATAACCAATATTGGTCGTAGTCGGAGCAAACACATTGGCATTGGTATCATCTTCTGGATTACCGGTTGTGCACTTAGCAGTACCACTAGTGGTGAAGTAGTAACCTGTGTAGTGTACATTTTTGATTCGTACTAGTTTACCATCCCAATTACGAGCTTCCTGTAGATTGAGGATTGAGGTAAACTTGTTGATCTTGAGTTCATCATATACCAATTTGCTCATATCAGGTAATCCAATGCAGTGGGTACGAGCTTTGAAGATAGCAGCAGGGATACGTCCTGGTGCCCAACCTATTTTTTGTTCTGCATTATTAGCATAGATATTGTTGTTGTAGGATGGCATGCATAGTTGTGGTTGGTTAGCGTATCGACCGATAGCCAAACCATCAACGCGAATCAAAATCTCTTGTCCCATTTGGTATAGACCATTGGCTGATCCCATATCTACAGACACACGCAAGGCTTGTTGTTCACCATCCACTATCTCTTGAATGCAGAGTGATTTGTAGAAGTTACCACCTTGGTCATCGGTTGTGATACGACCACGGATGTAGATTGGTTTCTCAGACTTTGAGATAGTGTCGATAGAGAAAAGGTAGTTTCTACCATCTTTGGTGGCACGAGTACGATATAAACTGGTGTCACTAAGATAGTTACCTTTTTCTGTCATATATGTGTCTTTGAACTCTTGTAGCGTAAGGATAGTACCGTCAGCAATCAGTTCTTGTGCACTTTCTTCGGTAAGAAAGAGGTCTTTCTCTTCTACTGCCGGAGGAGTACATGCTGCACACAATGCTGCAATAGCGATATATATAATCTTTTTCATATTGCTTAGAATTTGTATTGGAAGTTAAGATAGAAATTAGTTCCCCATGCGTAGTAGTACTTAGATGGGAATTTCCATGCATTAGGACTGATAACAGAGTTCTTGCTATCATCTACACCTTGACGTGTTTGACGAGGCAAACGTGCTTGTTGATAACCACCTGTCTTGAAATTGGTATTGTTCAACAAGTTGTTTACTGTCAAGTTGATAGAGATAGATTGACGATTCTTCAAGTAGATTAATTTACCTACGCTCACATCCACCAAGAAACGGTGCAAAGGATTAGAAGCGGTCAATGTCTCTTGTTCTGACATCAATGAATATGGGTATTTGAGCACTGGAACGCCATACTTATCATATACAATACCATTTGGATCTTTCTCAATAGCATTGGTGTAGGTGTCGCCATACCAACCATTCACTGCACTACCATCAGCACGAGTACCTGTGAACAGACCCTTCATACGGCGAGCAGGGGCATAATCCAAATAACTCCAATCGAAGTAGTTTACGGTAATATCTGCAAACCACATATCTGGATGGAAGAAACTGAGTTTCAAACTTGAGTTCAATTGTGGACCGGTTGCTACGCGCAATCCTTTGATGAGCACGCTATCGCGCAACTCGTAGATTGGACCTCTAGCGTTCTCTGCCAATGCCATTCCGTTCTCGGCAGAAGTGATAGCCATGGCGTTGCTAGTATAACGATAATCACCAATACTCAATGCTCCGGTCAATGTGAAATACAGACCCAACTTCACAGCAGCTGCTGCCTCCACACCTGCGTGACGGCGATTGATACCTGTCAATGATTGGTTCACGAACGTGCGTGACTCATCATCGTAGTAACCGTTGAGTTCGGTACCGTTCCAGAATTGTGTGTAGAATGCTGTCACACGACCACGAACGATAGGGTAGTTGAATGAATAGGTCAAGTCTCCACCTACGATCTTTTGACTAGCACCAAAATACTCTTGCAACCATGATGTGCCATCTGTTTGCGCATAGTATGCTGCGTAGTCGTGACGATAAATAGCTTCTACCGCGCGATCGTGCACGCGTGGGGATATATATGCATCGCGCGCGAGAGGTGCTTTGGTTTCTGCCATTGCATTCAGTTTGATTTGGTTGCGACCATCAATCTTGTAGGTAGCACCTACCTTGAATGCAGGATCAATAAAGTGGTGGGTATAACCTACCAAGCGATCGGCTACTGCTTGACCATTGACTACTGCATCACCATTATTGGCAAAATAGTACCAAGCATCGTTAGGATTCAGTTTTGCCAAATACCATGCACGACCATTCAACATATCGGTGGTACGTTGCATGGATGAGTAACTGAGTTGCAATGCGTAGTAGAGATCCAATGCATTCCAACTCCACTCATTTTGTGCCCAGAGTTTAGCACCCAGCATATTGATACGATAGTCGTAACCAAAACGGTCGTTCTTACCTACGGCTGCATTAGGATTACGCAAGTCGTTTTGCTTAACATTCTCAATATCTGCTTGAGTCAAACCAATATTGGTCGCCAACTCCTTGATATCGCGCTCTGCAAATGCATCCACATCAATCCATTGATTTCCGCCCAACAAATCATCCACCGTCTTGTAGTGAATACCTTGTGATGCCTTTAACTCCAAACCTACGGTTGTAGTCAGGTGATCCACACTGGTGTTGCGGTAGTTAGCATTAGCCACTGCCTCTTGAATATCGTTGTGACGACGCTCTACCATATAGCGAGCAGAACCATCAGGGTTATTCGCATTATTCGCGTAGTTAGCCGCGTAGAGTGCATCCCAATCGATTTGTGTGGCCTTATCATCGCGACTAGTCCAAAGATCCACCATTGCTTGGTAGGTATCATCATTGATAGTTGGACCTACATAACTACCATTGATTGTTCCACCATTGCCTAATGGTTTGCCATTCATATCGGTATATATGAAGTTACCATTCTTATCAATCTGTCCATCCCACAATGATGATGGCAAGTTGCGATAGTAGTCTGGACGAGGATCTGGTGCATTGTAGAAAGTCAATGCTGAGTTAGAGTAGAACGAATAGTGGTAACCAGCTGCTACCTTCAAGTGGTTCTCCTCATCGATTTTCCAATCAAAACTTGCTATAGCTGTAGGATCGTAGCTGTGTACGATGCGAGAGTTACGCATTTTGCCATCTTGGTAACCCCAATATGGGTTGTAGTTGTTGTATCCCCAAGATGTCTTATTGTATTGATTGGTCAAGTCATATGTCTCTTGAGTCAATGCAGCTGATTGTCCACGCATCGTTGGAGCACCAAATGTGATGAGTGACAAACGCATATCATCGCCCCAACGTTTTTCTGCGGTCAAGAAGTAACCCACAGAACTGTAAGTGATACCTTCACCGATACGACCTTTTACATCAATGTATGGACTATAACGCCATGCTAATTGTGCTGCGAATGCCCAACCGTTCTCCATCAAACCGCTAGAGTAGGTAGCGCGTGCCGCACCTTTGTAGTTACGGTTAGTCGCTGCTACACCCACTTTCCAACCTTGCGCATAGTTGGTTGCTGATTGTAGGTAGTTGGTCGCTTGACCTATTGATCCAAATGAGAAGTTGTTTGCTTCGATACCCTCTACTACCTCTTTGTAACGTGTAGCATCATTCAAACCACCCATCGCTGAGAAGTTGAATTGTCCACGCTCAGCAGAGTTGAAACTCAAACCTTGAATGTAGTTTTGCTCGTATGTCTGCTCATATCCGCGACCACGATAGCGGGCGTTGGACCATGCGAATGACACTGTAGCATTGAAAACATCCTGACTCGCACTAGACGCAGAGGATACAGACTGACTTTTACCCTCATCATCATTGAGATCCATCTCTGTCAAATTCAACAATACTTCCTCTTTGGCTTCTGCCAACAAATCGGTTTGTAGGGTGATGTCACCTAGATCGTTTAATTGGTTTTCCAAGAGTTGAATCAATGCGATATCTGACATATATCCAGTCGCCTCGATGATCACTTCCTCATCCATCGCTTCTAGATAGGTCAAGGAAAAACGACCTTCTGCATTGGTGGTCGTAGAATAACCTTGATTGACTAAGGTGATCGTTGCACCTTCAATGGCTTGTTGCTCGTCTGTAATCACTCTACCGATCAATCGTGTCTGTGCACTGATCCATCCGGCTAGACCACAGAATACAACTAAAAAGATTACTCGTTTCATATTCCCTAATTCAAAATTCTTAATTCAAAATTCTTAATTCTTACTTCTCGAAGCAGCTTAGAACTCCGCTGTTTTTGGAGTACGTGGGAAAGGAATCACGTCACGGATGTTTTGCATACCGGTTACAAAGAGCATCAAGCGCTCAAAGCCCAATCCAAAACCTGCGTGAGGTGCCGCGCCAAAGCGGCGAGTGTCTTGATACCACCACATATCTTTCGTTGGGATACCGCGACGCTCAATCTCTGAGTTGAGTTTCTCGAGACTCTCCTCGCGTACGCTACCGCCGATAATCTCACCGATTTGTGGGAACAACACATCGGTACCTTGTACGGTCTTGTTATCCTCGTTGATCTTCATATAGAACGCTTTGATATCCTTTGGATAGTCTGACATGATCACTGGTTTGCCAAAGTGCTCCTCTACCAAGTAACGCTCATGCTCTGATGCCAAATCCTCGCCCCATGTGCATGGGAACTCAAATTTCTTACCGTTCTTCACTGCCTCTTGCAAGATCTCGATACCCTCGGTATAGGTCAAACGGATAAAGTCGGTTTTTACCACTGACTCCAATCGTGCGATCAAACCCTTATCCACAAACTGATTCAAGAACTCCAAATCATCCTTGCAGTTGTCCAATGCCCATTGTACGCAGTACTTAATGAAGTCCTCTTCGAGGTCCATGAGTTCTTGTTTTTGGATAAACGCTACCTCTGGCTCAATCATCCAGAACTCAGCCAAGTGGCGTGGAGTATTGCTGTTCTCTGCGCGGAAAGTTGGACCAAAGGTGTAGATCTTACCCAATGCCATGGCTGCCAACTCGCCCTCCAACTGACCAGAAACGGTCAAACTGGTTTGTTTGCCGAAGAAGTCATCAGAGTAGTCTATTTTGCCCTCTTCATCTTTCTTGAGGTTGTAGAGGTTTTTGGTGGTTACTTGGAACATTTGTCCTGCCCCCTCGCAGTCAGAAGCGGTGATGATAGGGGTGTGGAAATAGAAGAATCCGTGCTCATGGAAATAGTTGTGAATAGCCATTGCCATGTTGTGGCGAATACGGAACACAGCACCGAAAGTATTGGTACGAGGACGCAAGTGCGCGATGGTGCGCAAGTACTCCATACTCAGTCCTTTCTTTTGCAATGGATATTGCTCAGGGTCTGCTGTTCCATATACCTCAAGTTCTGTGAGTTGAATCTCTACTGCTTGACCGCTACCTTGACTTGCTACCAAGTGACCGGTTGCTGAGATACATGAGCCGGTGGTAACTGGCTTGAGATTCTCCTCAGGGAATTGTGCCAAGTCCACTACGATTTGAATATTCTTGATTGTTGAACCGTCATTGAGGGCGATAAAACTAACATTCTTGTTGCCACGACGGCTTCTTACCCATCCACGAACATTGATGAGTTGTCCTTCACCTGCTAATTGCAGGGCATTGATGATTTCTGTTCTTTTCATATCTTGTTTTATATTATTTACTTGTAACTAATAACTCATAGTTCATACCTAGAATGGCGTTGGATCAAAGTCATCCAACTTATCGCCATCCAGTGTTGCACCGTGTGCTTCTGGAGGGAGTGAGTTCATTTTGCTTTGTTGGGTGTTGTAATTCACATTTGCATATAGATCTTCGCTATCATCGTATGCATCTGATTCATTTTGGAAGCGGGTATATTTGCCGATAAAACGCAACCAAATCTCATCGGTAGCACCGTTACGGTGTTTTGCCACAATGATTTGTCCCAGTCCACGAAGATCCTTACCATTGCCGTCATCATATAACTTGTAGTACTCTGGACGGTGGATAAAACATACCATATCGGCATCTTGCTCAATAGCACCTGACTCACGCAAGTCAGAGAGCAATGGTTTTTTGCCATCCACATTGCTATTGCTTGAGTCGCGTTTTTCCACGGCACGGCTCAACTGACTCAATGCGATGATAGGTATATCCAACTCTTTGGCCAATCCTTTCAGGGTACGCGAGATGATACTTACCTCTTGCTCGCGACTGCCGAAATTAAATCCGTTGGCGTTCATCAACTGCAAGTAGTCAATGATGATGAGTTGTACTTTCTTGTCTTTATCTTGTACCAACTTGCGTGCCTTGCTTCTCAGTTCGGTAACGCTCAAACCTGGTGTGTCATCCACATAGATAGGTGCGTTGCGCAAGTCGTTGATTTTGTTTTCTAGTTTAGTCCATTCGGCGGTGCTCAATCGTCCGTTACGAATCTTGTTACCCTCAATCTCGCACACGTTCATAATCAGACGGTTGATCAATTGTACGTTGGACATCTCCAACGAGAAGATCGCCACAGGGATACCAAAGTCTACGGCTATATTCTTCGCCATAGAGAGCACAAAGGCGGTCTTACCCATCGCAGGACGAGCAGCGATAATGACCAAGTCAGATTTCTGCCAACCGGATGTAATCTTATCCAGTTCGGTAAAACCACTAGGGATACCCGATATGCTTCCTTCGTTCTTAGAGGCGTTACGCATGCGCTCAAATGCTTCTTCTATCACCAAGTCGATGCTGGTCACATCGCGTTTTTGTGCGCGTTGAGAGATCTCAAATATTTTTCCCTCTGCCTCTTGCATCAACTCATCTACATCCTGTGTCTCGTCGTAACCTTTCTCCTCAATCTGACAGGCTACGGCTATCAAATCGCGTGCAGTTGCTTTCTGTGCCACGATCTGT
>JAZQSZ010000005.1:0-3170 GCA_045630365.1 Paludibacteraceae bacterium
GGCTGACTCCGGCAAGTCAAATGCCATCATCAGCCCTTTGTAAAACTTGTAAAAAGTAGGAATCTTTTTCTCTTTCATTTAATTTTCAGTTTTTGAATCTACGATAACGGCATCGTTGATGTAGCAGTGATGAATCCTTCCATTGATCATCGGCTTATACACACGATAGCCTAATTGTTTGGCGTGTTTGCCTACGGTTACCCTGTTGGGTACCTTGCCCGTTGTCTCGACCATGTGACGAGCCATTTCGTCAAAAGTCATTCGCTGTTTAAGAATCATATACAAAAAGTTTTAATGTGAAACATTCACTTAAAGTATAGGAATCATAGGGGCAAAAAGGTTTGAAACAGTATAAACTAATCGAACCTGATTCCGTGAGTTTTTTGAGGAATCAACGGTTAATACTTGATACTCACGGAACAGGTCTCGATTATTATGAGGTCATATGTCGTATAATCTCTTCGACTATTTCCCCATTACGCATATCCATCCACTCCTTGGCAACATTCCAGGATAACGATTTCCCAAATTTGAAGTTCTCCTTGGTTATGGAGTGATGCGACAACCGTCCTTCGGTAGGTTTGAGTCCCAAATCGTGCAGTTCACATAATCCGTCGTGAAAGAATGTGCAATAGCCATTCTCTTCCTGTCGAGCCTGTATCATAATTACGGGAAAATCGAGTTTTCCTCGTGCGATGCCAACCCACCAATGAGTTATTGCCAAGCGCTCCTTATATCCGGCTTTGATTAGTCGTAGTATATCTTCAGGTGTTCCGAGGCATGGCGTCTTACACTGCTGTTTGCACTTCTGGCACTTGCACTCTATGGGTTTGCGCCCTGTCTTGCGCATTATGCGCTGTAATGATGTCTCCATTATGCAAATTCTGGGTGTTTCTTATTCCACAACTCAATGATTGACTCACGACCGATGTGCGTCCAACGCTTCACACTGCCAAAGGTAAACATCTTGCCCTCGGCATTCTCCCAGGTATATGGCACATCGCACTGCCACGAACGGTATGCCGGGAGCACCACCCATTGTTTCTTCTGGTACTTGCAGATACCTTCCTCCATCAGGAACTTATGCATATGGCGAGAGGATATATTGAGTTCCTCAGCAATATGTGTACTCTTAAACCAATCTCGATTCTCGATGAAGTCATCGTAGAATGCCGCTTTTGGAGCGTACTCACGGACGATGCCTCGCAGCTCATCAATCATCTTGTTTGCTGTATCCATATCCTCGGGCATCGGTTTACTTAGGCAAGGGATGTTGATAGTCTTAGGTTGTCTACGCTTTTGAAGGCGCTTTTGATACTTATCCTCAAAGTGCTTAAGCTGTTCATCGCACCACTTAACCAACGCAGACTCTGGATCAGGATCTACCCAGCGAGCTAACGAGGCAAGAAGAGGCGATTCAATCCATGTGGCACCATTACTGCGCCCGCGTGTGGTAAATATTTGAAATTCGTACCTATCTGTTATCCCATTCTGTGCTAACCTGCGGCGAAGGTTATCCGTACCAGACACACGCAACCACTCGCTTGGGATATGGCCATAAGGTTGGGTTATCTGCGTGGCATTTACCATCAGTTTGTCGCCGATACGCCTGAATGTAACGGGCATATCATCGTTGAACTTGACTGTACTATCCACATAGTGTTGGGCCTGTGTCTCGGCAGCCTCAATCTCAAACACCTTGTTGCCGAAATCTTCCAGTTCATCTATTAAGTCTCGGGGTAAAATACTCTCCCTACGCACTAACTGAATAACGGTATGCATATCACTAGGACGGATAGCCCAGTACTCTCGTCCATTACGGCGGAAGGTCATCTTCATTGCCGAAGGGCATAGATTGAGGATGGCTCCATCCTTCAATAGTTCGCGTTGTTTGATTATCTCACACACATCGGCCATACAGATATACTGGTGGCCATAATAGTTTCGGGAGACCTTAATGCTGGTATCTCGAAACGGGACTGTTCTGTTTTCTCTCATTTCTTCTTCTGTTTTTGATTCTGTTGTTCATTGTTCTGTTTCTTTGCTGCGTTTCGGGCACGCATATGCGCCATCTGTCTCACAGAGTAGTAGATTCTCTTCTCGCCACATAACTCATCATACTCCGGCAGAAGAAGCGTTCCGAGATCTGACATCTCAATCTCTACATCATCGTGTAGATGCCGAAAATAAAAGCCTCCACTGCATACATACCTGCCGGTACAGCAAAAGGAAATCGATTGTAGGTTTCCCTTGGTCAGTTCGGCAGCACTATGAAGCGAGCGAGTAATAGCGACAAGAACCTGCGCTCCGTTGAAGATGAGCACCATCTTGGGTCGTTTGAATTTGCTACGTCTCATTTAATTTCAGATTTTTTGTTAATTCCTCAATTGTAAATCTATTACCGGCAGCCATAACCAGCCAACTGTCCGAAACCGAAAACCCGTCTACAAGCAGTTCAGAAATGCGCTCCAACATATACGCACCGAATGCAGGGTCGATGTAGACGACAAACAATAGGGCCAGACATTCATCAATTAACAGATGCCCCGATGTCTCATCACGGATAATCAGGTCCTCCTTGTCTATTGTGTACATGTTGGTGAGAGCCGTAATCCAATGGTGGAAGGCTATACGGAACTCTTGTACATTGTGCCGACGCTCATCACCTCTGCTTCGGATGAAGTGCGTTGCATCAAAATAGACCGGTCCTTCGTCCGGCGATGCTCCAAAGAGTAACTCGGGAAATTCCCTGTAACGTATCATTCGACAAGGAACTTTTTTCACTTTCATTTTATTTCTCCATTTGCATTAAAATAGTCTGTTTTTAGGGTGATTTTTACCCTTTCGGGGTGTAAAGATAGTAATAAAAGAGCGTTATAATGCAGTTTTTGACCGCTTATTTTTCATTGTTAATCAAGGTGTTACAGCGATTTTACCCATTGAAAGTCTATATATTTACGAATGGTTTTAATGGTTGTATATTAGCGAGTAAAAAGGGGTTCTTCTATATATTTGAAAAACACCAAAAACTTTCTCAAAAAATTTTCTCTACTCTTTCAAAAAAGAGTGAAAATGACAACTTCGGACAGCACTTTTAACGGAGAATTGCTATCGAGCATCTTCCGAACATCGAAGAAAACCATACAGGAATATGTGCGAGAAATCGAGCG
>JAZQSZ010000006.1:0-3152 GCA_045630365.1 Paludibacteraceae bacterium
CAACCGAAGGAAAACCATAAAAAAAGAGGCTCCCAAATTGGAAGCCTCTTAGTTTTATCTCAGTAAGAGATTATTGAATGTACTTTTGACCGTTCTTGATAACGATACCCTTGTAGTTCTCATCTACCTCAACACCGAGGAGGTTATAGATTTTGTTGTCAGGTTGTGGAGCAACTACGTCTTCTACATCTGCTGTCCATTCTTCTGGATGTATATTAACAACCATATCACAACCGTAACCTGCGTAATTTTCGTTCTCTGGTTTGAGATTTAGTATTAGATAGTATCCGTTGAAAGCCCCAGACCAACCCCAGTTGACGTGGTAGTAATAAACTCCGTCTATTACTTTGTATCCATCTATCACAAATGCGTGACCTGATTTGCCAGAAGCGGGACTACCTGCATACATTACAGGATATCCTTTTTGGTGATTTGCTCGAATTGTCTCTACCCAATCATATTCGATTAGTCCCTCTGGATCATAATCGCCAGTTGAGTCGTAGTACTCAATCTCGTTGCTAAATCCAAAGTTCTTTTTTAAAGCTGCCATAGCCAAGTTTAGATGCGAACCACTACCATCTGCACTATAATTCATATTGATAGACGCGCCACAAGCTAGCATTAGTTTCGCAACAGCTTCTCCTTGTGCAGCGGTGTACATTTGGGTATAATCATTCAAGATAAGTGACCAATCAAAATTATAGTCTGCTAAATTAAGTGTAGCTGCGCCATTACTTCCAGTGTATTTCACAGTACCTGTTCCTGCACTAGGATAGGAATAGTAACGCATGATTTGGGCCATAGCTGTGGCTACACAACCTGTCACAGCTCTGCGACCATTAATCATTGGGCATAAGTTGTTGAATGGTGTGCCTTGATCGTAAATAATATTGCCAAGTAATGGGCTTACTGCGTCGTTTGCGTCATTAGCTGTCTCTACAAGAAAATAATCAGATAAGTCGGCACCTTGGTTGACTTGTTGGATGGCTTGTTCGTATTGAGCAAAAAATGAAGCTTGTTCTTCGGACATAGCAACCATGCGTTCTATGTTTGCATCTACTTGGTCAAAGTATACGAACTGAAGAGGGGTTTTACCATATACAAACGATGACATGGCAATAACGGCACAGAATAGTAAAATCTTTTTCATATTGATAAATTTTGAATGGTTATTATTAGTTTAGTAGTTTTCCCGATGCGTTGGATCTTTTTAATTGTCCATTCTCTACTAGTTTTAGAAGATAGAATCCTTTTACTGGTAAAGTAGGTAGTTGCAATTGAGTGGTTTGTATAGGAATGGCTATCTTGTTTACAAGCATTCCTTGTGCGCTATATGCATATAATTCGCTTGCTCCACTAGCTGGCGTAGGTAGTTTTACGATATACTCGCCACTTTCTTGTTGTATGATTTGTAGATCGTTCATTACTTTGTTCTCGCTTAATGTCTGAATTGTCTGATATTGAGATATCTGCGAGAAATTTTCTTGACAACTCTTATTTTCATACGCTTGAAGAGCAAAATAATAGTTTGTATTAGGTGTTAGGTTGTAGAAGGTTGTACTTGTGTCATTTGCTAGTAATTTATATTCTGTACCTTTGTAGATATACTGAATGGTTTGGTCGGTGTAGGCATAATAGCCATCTATTGCACATCCGCCATCTCCTTGACGATGTGTATAGGTGAAACGGATTTGAATGATCTTATCCGAGGTAGGTATTGGATATGTTTTGATTAGGTTCTTCGTGGTGTTAACAATACGAAGACTATCTATCTTTTGCCAGTCGCCATCGGTATTCTTTCCTTCTATCAATAAGCCACCGCTCGCACTCTCGCCACTTGATGAAACATAGTTGTTAGATACCCAAAATCTAAGACTGCTCATCGGAATAGTCAGTTCATTTGAAGTGATTTGTTCGCCAGTATTAACAAATAATACACTTTTGTTGGATTCGGAAACAATAGTAGATGTGCGAACAAAATTAGAGTTCCATCCCTCTTGAACGATATTTTCCTTAGAAACAAAGTTGTCAAATGATTGGTATGTGGTATCAATCTTATCTATAAGAGAGAATAAGGTGGCATAATAGTATTGCGCATCCGCTTGTTTTACCCATTGCGTGGTAAATGAGTGAGTAGATACTTGTGATGGTTCTAATAATTCTGGTTGTGTAATGTATATAGGTCGAGGTGAGTATCCGCTTACACCTAATTGTTGCATTTTTAATGCTTGCGTACTCTCAATAGTAATAAAGGCTTGTACTTTTGCGCAGGATTGGCGATGAGGTTTGTGACGCACTAGCAAATCAAAGTGGTACACGCTATCGCTAGGTGTTAAGTGGTACGATGAATCATACCAAGTTTCTCCATTGTCAAGGGAAAACTCGAAAACAGTATTGGTAGAATAAATCAGCAAGCTATCGTTAGGTAGATTACGAATGCTGATCTTTACTTGTTTGGTGTCATAGGATATAATTCGTTTATCAAATGTCGTTACAAGTGCATCTATACTATCCTGAGATAAAGATATACCATCATTGGATAATGGACCATAGGAAAATAGGATAGAGTAGTCGCTATTCTCTTTTATGTTTTGTATTCGTTGATCTTGTAGTTCAGTTCCATCATTCAAGACTGGTAACCACGAAGTCACTCTTCCTGTTCCTGGGAAAAGATCCAACGGAGTACTTTTAACTGGATCACTATCATATGCTCCTACAATAGCATAGCCTAATATACTGCCGTTATTAAAAGTGTTGTTATTCCATTTATTGCTGTTAAATGTAATATGCGATACTAACATACCTGTTCCTATCAAAGCTCCTGGGTTAGCATCCCAACCTATTGCTTGCCTGTTTTCAATCAAGAAATACTCGTTAGGATTGGGGCGTAGCATAGAAAGATTGTGTTCGCTATTGGCTATCAAATATGCAGTATTGCTTTCTAATAATGGTTCTATACGATAATCTCCATCCTCTTTCAATTGAATAGGAGTTAGCCAACCCATTGCAAAACGCTCAAAGGCGCTATAAGATGGAGGTGTGCAACCCGAGTTGTTATAACTACCAGAGCACATTATATCCCAATCGCCCACTGTATAGTGTGAGGAATTGTAGGTGTCGTATAGGTCTGGTAAACCTAGAACATGACCAAA
>JAZQSZ010000007.1:0-6573 GCA_045630365.1 Paludibacteraceae bacterium
AAGTGTAGGGTGTATAGGCATGATTAAACTTCGCAAAATAGAGCCCTCTGATCTCCCATTTCTTTATCAATGGGAGAACGATGTGACTATGTGGGCAGATTCGGATACGCATAATCCGCTCTCTCGTCATGACCTGCACCAATACATCGAGAATACCACCGGCGATATCTACCGCGATGGTCAACTGCGCTTAATCATTGAGGGTGTTGCAGATACCTCATCGCCTAATAGCCCTGTCGCCTCATCGCCCAATATAATTGGCTGCATCGACCTCTTTGATTTTGATGCACGTAACCGCAAAGCGGCGATAGGTATGTATATTGCGCCTGATGCGCGTGGTAAGGGAGTAGGGAAGCAAGCGGTACAATTATTAGAGGACTATGCTTTTGGTTTCTTGCATCTGCGTATGCTTTATGCTATTATTAGCGTGCACAATACCGCTTGTTTGCATATCTATGAACAGATGGGCTATACACCCTCTTCTGTGCTCAAAGATTGGACTCTCGAAGGGGATGCCGTGTTGTGGCAGAAGACCAACCCTCATCACTCGTAGTTCATACTTCATAACTGATAAAAATAAGAGAGTCGCCATCAGCGACTCTCTTATTTTCTAGCCTCTAGCCTCTCGCCTATATGCGCTTGCGCCGCTCTAAACGGCGCTTTGCGCATGATTATCCGAGCATAGTAAGCAGGATACCTGCAGCAACTGCTGAACCGATCACACCTGCTACGTTAGGACCCATAGCGTGCATGAGGAGGAAGTTGCTAGGATCTGCTTTTTGTCCCTCAGACTGGCTCACACGAGCAGCCATTGGCACAGCAGATACACCTGCAGAACCGATCAGTGGGTTGATCTTCTCTTTAGAGAAGAGGTTCATGAACTTAGCGAGGAGCACACCACCTGCAGTACCCATACCGAACGCCATGATACCCATTGAAAGGATGAGGATAGTCTTTACGTTGAGGAAGGTAGCACCTGTAGCAGTAGCACCTACAGAAAGACCAAGGAAGATCACCACGATGTTCATGAGCTCGTTTTGAGCTACTTTGCTCAAACGATCAACAACACCAGATTCCTTCATCAAGTTACCGAGCATCAAGCAGCCGATCAATGGAGCAGCGTCTGGCAATACCAATGCGATAACGGCAGTGATAATAATAGGGAACACGATCTTCTCTGTCTTGCTCACTGAACGCAATTGCTTCATCTTGATCTTACGCTCTGCCTCTGTAGTCAACGCACGCATGATAGGTGGTTGGATCACTGGCACAAGAGCCATATAAGAGTAAGCTGCAATAGCGATAGGACCGAGCAAGTGAGGAGCCAACTTACTAGTCAAGAAGATAGAAGTAGGACCATCTGCACCACCAATGATACCGATACTACCAGCCTCAGCAGGGGTAAAGAATGCACTTGCGCAGAGGAAAGTAATGAAGATTCCCAACTGAGCAGCAGCACCCAACATCAATGATTTAGGGTTAGCAATCAGCGGACCAAAGTCAGTCATCGCACCTACACCAATGAAGATCAAGCAAGGATACAAACCTGCTTTTACACCGATATAGAGCACGTCGAGAAGACCTGCGTTCTTCATAATATAACCATAGCTATGATAACCCTCGTGTGTTGCATCGAGGAAGTTAGCCCACAATTCTGGGTGGTACATATTTGCGTTTGGTAAGTTGGTGAGCAACATACCAAATGCGATAGGCAATAGGAGCAATGGCTCGTATTGCTTCTTAATCGCCAAGTACAAGAGGAAGAATGAGATAAGGAGCATCACACCTTGTTGCCACTCCATATTCAAAAATCCCATTGTTTGGAAGAAAGCTATAACATCATTCCACATAATTTCTTTTTTATTTTAGGGTTCAGGAGTTTACTTCTGAACATCTGAACATCTGAACTTCTGAACTATAATTATGTTTATCCGATTACTACGAGCAAGTCGTCTTGCATTACGCTTTGACCAGCAGCTACAGCGATCTTGGTTACAGTACCGTCGCAGTCAGAGAGGATTGGGTTCTCCATCTTCATACTCTCGAGTACGAGCAAGGTGTCACCTTTCTTCACTGCTTGACCTTCGGTCACAGTCACAGAAATCACACTACCTGGCAATGGACTGTTGATCTTGTTGCCACCTACAGGAGCAGCAGCTGGAGCAGGTGCTGGAGCAGGAGCAGGAGCGGCAGCTGGTTTTGGTTGTGGAGCAGCCACTGGAGCAGGTGCAGGAGCAGCAGCTACGGCTACAGTCTCAATCTCAACGAGCTTGTCGTCTTGCATTACGTTATGACCAGCAGCTACAAGTACGTTCTTCACTGTACCTGTGTACTCGCTAGCTACTACGTTCTCCATCTTCATACTTTCCATGGTGAGGAGGGTGTCACCCTTCTTCACGCTGTCACCAGGTTTAACCATCACCTTAACGATGCTACCTGGCAATGGACTCTTAACCACAGCAGCGCCAGCTGGTTTAGCAACTACAGGAGCAGCAGTAGGAGCAGCGGTAGGAGCAGCTACACGAGCAGCTTTAACTTTCTTAGACTCATTCTTTTGGAACTCAACGATGAAAGAAGTACCGTTTACTACTACTTCTGCTACGTTTGGTTCTATTTCTTTAACGGTTGTCTCGTATTTTTGACCACCGATAGTAAAATTAAATCCTTTTTTCATAATTTTGTTGTTTCGTTTCACTTCACGTTTATGGCTTCGCTCTTGCTTCGCGAAATTGGCTCGCTTTGCTCACGAAAATGGTTTCACGTAATACGTTTAGCCATCTACGCTTTAGCCACTTTCGTAGCTCTGCTACCATCTACGCGGCTTTGCCGCCATCAACGTTCACGCTCCGTGAACTTATCTGTGTAAATTGTTCATGCCGTACATTTTGTTGTTCCATTGTGTACGGTGTGGTTGAATAGTAATTTTGGTATCTTCCTCATCGTGTACACCATTATAATAAAGGTGCAACGCGAGCGCAATAGCTGCGGTACTATCAGCAGTCAATGTGATAGAGTCGCTGAGCTTGCTTTGGGTATGAGTAACTGTTTCTGTAGTGGTTGGTTGCACTTTCTTCGCTTTTACGCGAGGTTGCATGATCCAACCCATAAGCTTCATTACATAAACGAAGGCAAACAGCAACAGCACCACCATACCAAAACCGAGACCGGTGATAAACCAGGTCTGTGCGGTAATGCCGGTTGTTTCGGCTGCAACTTGAAGTAACATCATAATTACAATGGAATATTAGAGTGTTTCTTGAGAGGGTTGGTCAAGCGCTTGGTTTGCAAGTTCTCGAATGCGCGAACGATACGCTTACGAGTGTTGCGTGGCTCGATGATATCATCGATATAACCGCGGTTAGCTGCTTGATATGGGCTAGCGAACAAGTCTTTGTACTCAGCCTCCTTCTCAGCAATAAATTTCTTTCTCTCTTCTGGATCCTCGATAGCCTTGATAGCTTTAGCTTGCAATACACCTACGGCACCGCTAGCACCCATTACGGCGATCTCAGCGTTTGGCCATGCGTAGCATACATCGCCGCGCAATTGCTTACAGCTCATCACAATGTGGCTACCACCATAAGACTTACGGATAGTTACAGTCACCTTAGGTACAGTAGCCTCACCGAAAGCAAACATCAATTTTGCTCCGTGATCGATGATACCAGCGTACTCTTGACCTGTACCGCAGAGGAAACCAGGAACGTCCACGAGGGTAAGGATTTGGATATTAAATGCGTCGCAGAAACGAACGAAGCGAGCAGCTTTACGACTAGCGTCGCAGTCCAATACACCTGCCAACCAGTTTGGTTGGTTAGCGATGATACCGGTAGAACGGCCGTTGAAACGTGCGAAACCGCAGATGATGTTCTTAGCGTAGTCTTTTTGTACCTCCATGAAGTCGCCATTATCTACGATAGTGTAGATGATGTCTTTCATGTTGTATGGTTTGTTTGGATCATCTGGAACGATCTCGTTCAAGCTCTCCTCTACACGCATTGGATCATCGGTGCACTTCATGAGAGGTGCCTCCTCCATGTTGTTTTGTGGGATGAAGCTTACCAAACGACGAACCTCTGCCAATGCCTCTTCCTCAGTAGCTGCTACGAAGTGAGTAACACCAGACTTGGTTGCGTGCACTTTAGCACCACCCAATTGCTCTACGGTTACGTCCTCACCTGTAACGCTCTTCACTACCTTAGGACCAGTGATGAACATGTATGAGTTGTTCTCAGTCATCATGATGAAGTCGGTCAACGCTGGGCTATATACAGCACCACCAGCGCAAGGGCCAAAGATCACTGAGATTTGTGGTACTACACCAGATGCAAGGATGTTACGCTCGAAGATCTCTGCGTAACCTGCCAATGCGCAAGCACCTTCTTGAATACGAGCACCACCTGAATCGTTCAAACCGATGATAGGAGCACCGAGTTTAACAGCTTGATCCATTACGTTGCAGATCTTAAGTGCCATAGTCTCGCTGAGGGAACCACCGATAACGGTAGCGTCTTGTGCGAACACGAATACGAGGCGGCCGTCGATAGTACCACTACCTACTGCTACACCGTCACCCAAGAATACTTTTTTCTCCATACCGAAGTCGTGGCAACGGTGTGTGAGGAACATGTTTACTTCCTCGAATGAACCCTCATCGAGGAGCATGTTGATACGCTCGCGAGCAGTATAGCTGCCCTTTGCGTGATGTTTTTCTACTGCTGCTTCACCGCCACCGGCTGCTACCTTCACGCGGTTGTCAATCAGTTTTTGCAATTTTGTTGTATCCATTTTTTTTTACGTTATTTGTTCGCAAGCGAACGTTGTTTTTGTTATTTTCGTTATTTTGTCGCAAGCGACGTTATCGTTTACTTTGGTTTATCATTTTCTTTGAGATTTGTGGTCAAAGCATCTATTTTGCGTTCTATGCTGATACATAGATTGCGTAACTCACACGCTTCATCTGCATTAAGGAAATTTAAGTCCTCTGCCAAATACAACATGCTTTTTACTTCTCCACACGATCCATATGAAATGGACAGAAAATTGAGAAACGATTTATTGTCTTTTGTATGTTTACTCCGATTGAACCCCTCTGCTATATTATTCATTACTGAAACCGCCGCTCGTTGAATTTGACTGCGGAATCCATAATCTGCCACATTCTGCATACAAGCATATACTCGTTTTGAGAGTTCGCGTGCTTGCTGCCAAATTTGCAAATCTTCGTAATAATATACCATCATAGTTGCTTTGCGTTGTTTGCTTCACGTTGTAAGCTTCGCACTTCCAACGTCCCTTGATAACGTCGAAGACCTAAAACGTCGGAGACCTATAACGTCTAAAAGACCTATAACGCCGCAGGCCTATAACGAACTATTGTCAACAAGGTTGTTGGCAAAGTTCTGTAAGAATACCCTTGGTTGATTTTGGGTGCAAGAATGCGATCATGAGGTTCTCTGCGCCTTTGCGTGGAGCTTTGTCGATGAGTTGGATGCCAGCTGCCTCAGCCTCTGCCAATGCCTCCTCTACGCTATCAACGTTGAATGCTACGTGGTGAATACCACCCTTGCCACCGTTCTTCTCGATGAATTTAGCGATAGATGACTCTGGGCTGGTAGCCTCAAGAAGCTCGATTTTCACTTCACCTACTTTGAAGAAAGCGGTTTTTACTTTTTGGTCAGCTACCTCTTCGATAGAGTAGCATTTACCACCAGTTAAGAACTCGAAGAAAGGCATAGCCTCTTCCAAACTTGTTACAGCGATTCCAAGATGCTCAATGTGAGTTGGTTTCATTGTTTTTTAGATTTTATGAGTTAATATTTTATTGTTAATTATTCCATATTTTGCCAAATTAGCGCACAAAGGTACTAAATATTTGTGACATGTGCAAATAAATAATTGTTAATTATTTTTTAATTCGTTTTTTGTTACTTGCGATTGTCAATTTCATGTCTAAAAGCAGGAGTAAGTTGGTGGCACAAAAAAAGTACGATTATTAAGATTTCCTTCCCTTGTTCCTTGTATATGTGTTCCGTGTAAAAAACCAAGGAGAAATCAAGGAAGGAATAATCGTTCGAGCCCTTGGGCGAGATAAGAACCAAGGAACGACCTATGAACTCCCAACCACTAAAAAGTGCGTTTTATTAAGTGAAGGAGTGCGACGGAACGCACTCCGAGTGAAGCACCCGAAGTGTCCCCACACTGAGGAGATAGTGCGAACATAGAATGGCGCAACCTACGGGGTCCCCGACCAATTTCGTGAATTGGTGGGGTGTTGAATCGCGGGTACGCAGCCGTATGGCTATAGGGTAGTGCCGTACAGGGTAGGCACGACCGCCCATTAAATATTAAAATCATCCGAAAAAAAATCGCCATTTTCTTGCGCATATCAAAAAAAAATTGTACCTTTGCAGCGCAAAGGTTGAACTATGGCAAAAACATTGTATATAATTGCAGGATGCAATGGTGCTGGCAAGACAACAGCATCTTTTACAATCTTGCCTGAAATTTGGCATTGCACGGAATTTGTTAATGCAGATGAAATAGCTCGTGGTATATCGCCTTTTGCTCCTG
>JAZQSZ010000008.1:0-25826 GCA_045630365.1 Paludibacteraceae bacterium
TTTTTCGGCATTCTTGCAAGAAGAAAGCCAAAGAGATAGGGTGGAACGGTCTATTCCATGCTGAAGAGCAAATTGACGACAAGATAGTCCTGACTTAAAATACAAATCTAGAATCGAGTGCTTTTCTGTTAAGGAATAGCTTGTTCGATTGATTTTTTTGAGTTTTTTTTCTTGGTTACACATAATACTAAATCTTAATAATTGATACTTTTTTTATCTGTTTATGTGTAAACCTTTTTCAGGATGGGACACTTCAGTAACCCCTCGGAGTGGTATCGGGGTGGTATCGGAGAAGAGAACATTAACGATGAACATGATTCAACGGCGAATTAAACAAATTATACGAATAATTCTAGTAATTAGTTAAATTAGCGTAATTAGCCGTTGAAATAGTAACATCAAATCCGTTCAGTCAAATTTTTCTCGATAATTGCCGCTTGAATATAATAACAAGGAAGATTGGTTTTTTTGGGTTTTTCGGGTTTTTTGAGAATTTAAAAATCCCGAAAAACCCAAAAATCCCAAGTTGATTAAACAAATAATCTATATTGATAATGAGCGACTTATGATTTTACAATCAAATTCTGCGGACATTTTATCAGATACTCTCAAAAAGTCCGCAGAAATTCATGTAAGCCCCAAAATCAATGCCCAATTCTTGATCACGCATCAGCCGTTTTACAAGAAGAGGTCATCCATAGTTAGTTCGTTTTGAACAATATAGCTATGTTGGTTAGGCAGAACACCATAACTAGTAATCAATGTCAAACGCAAAGTTTTGCGAGCACCAATATTTTGACTAAATTGATACAATTTGTTGCGCAATGACTCTTCATAGCTTTTAGTGATGGCATATTTGTCCATAGCAAACTTCATTTCACACACATTGATACAATTGTCTGCCCTATCAATGATCAAGTCTATTTGTGCGCCTTTAGCATTAGAGGCTAATTGTTGCGTAGAAGAGCGCCAAGAATATACCTTCGTTTGAATACCGCTAATACCTAATGCAGATTTTATCTGTTGTATATGATTCAAACATAATATCTCAAAAGCCAACCCACTCCAAGTATGGTAAGCAGGACTTAATATTGAATGTGACCAATATTGTTCATCATGATATTGATTATTAGCAATGATGCTATAGTAGAAATGCACGAATGGATCTATCAATTGGTAGGTGGTTTGACGCTTTTTGTTGCCATAATCTTGATACTTACGAATAAAACGACAATACTCCAATTCTTCAAGCATTGTAGTAAATCGTGCATTATTGTTTAATTTGGTCGCTTCAAGTAATTCTGCACGCGTAAGTCCCTTGGACTTTTTAGACAAAGATTGGATAATGGTCAAATAGGCTTCTGAATGACGGAATAAGGAGCGAAACAGATTGAGCATTTCGTTGCGTAGTTCACCCGTATTGGAGAAGAATAATTGGTCAATATTCTGCGCCACACTTTTCGTTTTGTCCATCAATGAGAGGTAATAAGGTATTCCACCTAACGCCATATAGCAATCTACTACCTCACGATTGCTGTAACCAAATCCATAGTGTGTAAAATATTCGCGACACTCGCCCAAAGAAAAAGGTTCCAGTAATAATTGATGCGTAACGCGGTTATGTAAACCTCCATGATTATTGATAAGATTATCCATCATCCATGAAGTCGCACTACCACATACAATCAATTTAATATCGCTTCGCGCAGATGCCCAATCATTCCAAAAATGCTCTAGTGCACTTACAAATTTAGAATCTGGAGTATCTAGCCACGGCATTTCATCAATAAACACAATCTTTCTACCTTCTGGCAAAGAGACCAAATACTTAGTCAAAGCCTCAAACGCATCTAACCAAGTAGTGTATTTCGTCATACTAGTGCAATATCGGCTAAGTACCATAGAGAAATTGAGCAACTGATCATCTGTAGTTACATTCTCCATGCCCGACATCATAAAACTTGCTCTGTCGGAGATTACTTTACGAATAAGAAATGTCTTTCCGACACGACGACGCCCATAAACTGCAATAAACTCTGACTTGTCAGATTGAATATAAGACTCTAATAGTCGTTGCTCGGCAACACGCCCAATTAACTCTTCTAGCATTTTTTTGAAAATTTGGTTGTTAGCGCTGCAAAAGTACTATTTTTTAGTGAAATACACAAATATTTTGCAACAAAATTGCTGAAATCGAGTTAATTTACCTCGTTTGAGCAATTTTTAAACCCGAAAATTGCTGAAATCAATATAATTTACCCCCGTTTCAGCAAAAACGCTATATTTTAAGGGGGCTATATACATGTTGGCACTGATTTTATTTTAAACGACAATTCAGGTCAATGTGAGGTTTCTTTTAAAAATTGCACGTTTTACTCGTAACATTAAAGGACGTATACATTAAACACTTTTATGATCTTTTGGTTTATTATTGGCATCTAGCAGATTGTCGCTCAATCGTGGTGCTCGCACCACTCGCGTTCGGCAACAAGATCGCATAGACTGTTGACCCCGTCAACATTGAGGCGACTTGTGCCTCCGCTCTCCCCACAAAATTGCAGATTTTGCGGGGACCCCAAATAACCTTATACGAGATTATTCCGCACTACTATATGCTCAATACTAACCTCAAAATCTTCATAAAGCAATTTATTAAAAGCAACCTCTGTCAATTATCGTCAATTCAAGGATAAGCTTTGTTTTTGCTCTAATGAAATGCAGCTATGCCGCATTTGGAGAGCAAAACAAAATTGATAATGACCGCAAGTGTCAACAGATATAAAATCCAGCAACACATCATTTTGTTGTGGGTTGCCAATGCGCTAGCGCATTCCTCCAACCCAACAAAATATATTCACGAATTGTCACAAATTGTCTTTAAAAGTTTATCTTTGATTTTCTCATTCGCCGTTCAGAACAATTCCTACGGTGATGTGGTATCCTTTGACAGAAAATCAGCAAACCTCCCTTGGAAGTTTGCTGATTCACCCATCACCTCTCGCCTTTAGCCTCTAGCCTATCGCCTATAGCCTATAGCGAAGCGTCCTATAACCTAAAATCGCTATTTCACTAGCTGTCCATCCACAGTATATAAGGAATCGCCTACGCGTATGTACACGCGACCCTCACGGAGGTACTTATCGATATTCACTTTCTTATCATCCACCACGATAGTCGTGTTGGTTGGGGTATCTTTCTTAGCAGAAATCTTCGCCACTGTGCCAGGAGGGAGTGGTTTCGCCAAATCAAAGTATCCACGGAAACCATACATATCACCATCGCCCGTAAGTACAGCCAAACGGTTATCTGCCACTAGGATGAGACGTAGAGGTAATTTCGTGGTTGGGTCGTAGAGTGCATCTACTTGTGTTTTTGGCAAGATACCTTGGTAAGTAATCGTATTATCATTATCAAACGTATAGTTAGGACGTGTAAGAATGGTATCACTTGCCAAAGGAATTCCCCAATTAAGCTCCATAATTCCTTTGATATTATTAACAGGTTTAATAATATGAGGAGTATTAGCCTTCATCGTATTTTCATTCACATCACCAAATTGGAGAGTTAAGATGTTTTCACCACCTATTTCCTCCAACTTCACTCCTTTAAATTGCTTAATCTCCACTCCATTAAGAGGGTGTTTTGCTGGTATATCGTTGAGGTTCAAATTAAATGGAAGACATATCGTATTAAACATTCCACCTTGCATTGGGCGATAAAGATCAATGGCACATGTGCCTGTTTGGTGTTGCTTATGATCTTCTATAATACCCTTGATATCATCTCTTGTCATGTCAAACTGCGCTAAACGTTCTGGAATTAGAATACGATCATCAGAAGCTCGAATCTCTTGCGCATTAGTTCGATCATATGGCATAGTGTAAACGATGATATGAGATGCACCTGCGCGTGTTTGCGAAGCGGTGATTACTAGGTTACCCGCATAATCAAAGTTCATAGAGCTAATGAACGATGTCTTCCAATCTTGGTCTGGGAAATCATCCTTCGTAGCCTTATTGACAGCTTTGATATATCCTGGTGTCGTTAAAGTTGTGATATAAGTAAGACCAGGTGTTGCTGATGTTGTTCCTTTATTTTTCCACGTTGAAATTCTAATCTGAACAATATTTCCATCGTGATTTACCACATACAAATATTCTTCAGGATATTCTTCAGGATATTCTCCAATAGAAATAATATTTCCATTTTTATCCTTTAGAACTCTATATGCTAAACCCGCACCAGGAGTTGATTGCATAGGAGCATCAGTTTTTTGAGACCATGGACTATAACCATTAGAATCCTCACTGCGCTTACCATCAGTATAAGTAAAACCATTTGTAGGTCCGTTGCCTGCATCACACGAGATCCAGGTTCTCGTATTACTGTTATAGGGAACAAAAGCCAAAAGATTAGCTTCTTTGTTATCAGCGGGCGACTCCTTCATCTTATCTTTTATTGCCACGGTATGTTCGCGGTGCTGACACATCCAAACACCTTGATCCATAGTCACAAGGGAGAAGTTTCCACTTGCATCACCTTGTCCTAAATTATAGTGAACGGAGTCTGGTTCAACCCATGTATGTGTAGGGCCACTATATTTTTCGATAACATACTCCACAAAACCATTCCAACCATATTTCCCTTTCTGTTGGTCTGGAGTATAATTTGTCTTTCCAAAAATGTGTTTCATAAACTCATCATATGTATTTGTTGAATACACCTTTAGACCATCAGAATGCTTCCAAATAGCGACGCCATAGGCTGTTTTAATTTGATTATCTGCAAATAATTCAAACTTATTTGGCTGCTCAGGATTCCACAATTTCAAACCACCTCTGTCGTGCATCACAGGATCTGTAGCCCCTTTCCAATCCGGCACATCTGTGGTACCTTCATCGGCAATATACACTTTTCCATCAGGTGCCACCGCTACACGACGAGGATAGTTTAATCGATTTGCAGTAGCTGCTGTACCATTAAGGTAACTATTTCTAAAACTATATCGGCTGGCATCATTTACTGCTGTAGTAACATCATTACAATTTCCAGAAGGATTAAAACCATAGATCCATAGTCCTTGCGCAGCACCATTTACATCATCAACAGGACAATCAGAAACGATGAGCGAGCCAAACATATCTGTCTCTGGATAATTATTCACGGCCACATGCCTACGGTGATTACGACCGTCATTAATTCCTCCTAAGTGATAAATTGGCGCAAAAGCATTATTCTTTTCTGCTTCCACATATACGGTCCAATACAACTCTCCTGGAGGTAAGGCATTCGTGATTCTTTGGACATTTCTTTCACCACCTACCATATTCAATATAACAGACATCTCACCTTGCTTCAATGCAGTAGAAGGGAAAGTATATACATAGTCAGGCTGACTGATAGTATGTGAACCTTTATCATAGTTATCCGCATGGATTGTCTTGATATTTTCAAACATCTTAGCACTATTCTCTTTCTTATAAAAACGAATCTCTGCGTGCGTTGGTTTGGCATTGGTCACAAACGAGAATTTATAAGAAGGATTATTACCGTTAGGTTCACGTTTCAAATCCATTGCCATGATATTTGGTACAGCTTTGCTGAGTTTGAATTTGTATCTTGATGGCGCAGGGGTATAACGCACACCATCATAAGGCATTGAGATTGGAATAACACGACCATTATAGTTACTAGCAACGAACACATTATCTGCATAGTCTATTGCGAAATCGGTTATCCACGCATCCATGCCAATTCCTTCTGCAGTAATATTTTCAGAAAAATATTTACTTCCGTCATTTAGTTTCTCAAAAAGAATATCGGCATCACCACTAGTACGAGAACTCTTTATCATCAGATTATCCTTGATCACAAATGCTTCGCCTCCCCAACTCTCTGCTTTATTCGAGCCATAGAACCTATAAGTATTATCTTTTACTTTTACAACTCTTGAGCCATAAGTATTTCCTAATCCAACCCAAATATCTCCATTGCTGGCATACTGTACTTTTGCTTGGAAGTTAATACCTTCAACGTATGGGGTTATATTTGTCACATTGTTTGGTAGATCAACTTTCGTAAGAGTCTGATTTTGAAGACTGTACTCCCAGCATGTTAATGGTGTGTTCGCATCCTTTGGAGCACACAATAACAATAATGTTATAGCATCATCGGCTCCTTTCGTATCCATAGCCACCACTCGACGATCATCTAAAGTGGCCTTCTTTAATATTTCTGTCCAAGTTTGGTAATTGCTACTCAATTCCCAAACAGCAGTGGCTGATGTTTTACTTGCAGATGCAGAAGAAACAAAAATACGACCATCATCACTTACACATACCTCGCGAGGTTCTAAAGGATCAACAAAACCACCATTTTTGTTCGAATTTAATGCTGCACGTTTTCCGTTATTAGCAAAATTAACAAAATCAGGCTCTAGAATGTATAAACCACGACCTTCTGTATATGAGTAAAATCTGTCATCATGTGCGTTCCCCCATCCGTTATCTGTTGATACTTTAATACCATCCGTTATCATAATACGTCCGAAATTTGGTGCTTGGGGATTAGTGACTACATCTATACTATGTGATACAAGGCGTTTTTGGTAAGCAGGATTATCCGCAATAAGCCAACGTCTAGGCTTAGAAAAATTCTGAGATCCTCCAAGACCATTGGCAATTTCTGCATTATAGTTTTTTCTGCCACTAACTTTAACTTTCCATGTTAAGTCCTCATTTCTAGGAATCAACTTTCCATTTCTATCCACACCACTCGTAAGATCAATAGTATAACTATACGAACCGTGTCGACCACTGGTTCTCCCATGTGCTGCTCTAATTTCATCTTGCGACGGACCACAAATATAATACTCATTATTTTTAGTATCTACCAAAAAAACTTGAATACCACGACCATTGACTGCGTTGTTATTAGCATCTCTAGTATCATGTAGGTTAGGAGCAGAGTTAAGTTTAAAATTGATAGTTAACTTCTGCGTTGACTCATCCCATGATGAAGTCAAATCATAAGCATATGGGTTAAGAAGATAAGGAGCATCAGCATTATTCTGCGCCCATGCCATTACACTTACAAAAACTGCTGAAAGAATAAGTAAAAGTTTTTTCATATTGAGTATTATTTTAAGTTACACGTTAGTTTTATGTTGTCTACGCCTGCTCGTAGGGCTTTGTAAAAGTTTTATTTATTGTATGCGTTTTATTAAGTAATCTGCCTTAATATCAGACATTTTTGAGAAAGCAAACCACTTTTTACCTAAATCTTTTAGCGATGCACCTATATGGTAAACATCCTCGTCTATTATCATAAAGCGATCATGTGACAGCCCAAATTCAAAAACATGTATTGGTGTATATTGCTCATTATGACGCTGAATATCTACAACTAAAGTCTTGCTTTTTTGCTTGGTATATATAGTCGCACTAACCCCATCGGCTCGCTTATCTAGCATTGCCAATACACTATCATCTATATAATTATCTATTAAAACAATACGTTCTTTTGCCTGGCGGATAAGATTTGATGCAAAAGCATATGCATCGAAAACCTCTCCTTCATAAAAAATCCCCTCAACTGGAGGCAAAGAAGTTCGCACAAAGAAATCTATCTTCTGCTCTGTTTGAGCCATGCGCTGCTCCAAACTCTCAATTCGTTGATTTATAGCATAACCACGAAGCAAGTATTCTTTAAGCACCCGATTAGCCCAGCGACGGAACTCAATACCCCTACCACTCTTAACGCGATAACCAACAGAAAGGATTACATCAAGACTATAGTATTCTACTTGATAAACTTTACCATCCGCAGCAGTTGTCGCAAATTTTGCGACAACTGAGTGCTCATTTGACATTTCAGTTGCCGACTCTATTTCAGTTGTCGCATTTTTTGCGACAACTAGATTTATTTCGGATTGAACTGTCGCATTTTTTGCGACAGTTGGACACAACTCCTCCTTCAAGGCATTGTTTATGTGTTTACCAATGGTTTTTACATCACGACCAAACAGCATCGCCATTTGATTTCGATTTAACCAAACGGTTTCGTTATGTAACCGCACTTCCATTTGGACGGTTTCATTGGGTTGATATAATACAATCTCGTCTTTCATTAGAAACTAGCTGACGTTGTGTGCTGGAAGCGTTATTAGTTGGTATTTTATTTTTGTTGGCTTTGCTTGGTTTGTTACATTTTGGTTCCGTTGAGTTCAGCAACGATATCTTCTACTATATATAAATCACTCATCAGTTGTAATCCCGTAGAAGGATCTACTAACTGTTGAGCAGTCTTCGTGGAATAGAAAACATCTAAAGCTTGCGAAGGTTCTATATTTAATTTCTTGGCAAGCAACATAACAATACTAGTCTGCTTACGCCATAAAACATTATCTCTCATATTGTATATCTAATCTAATTTAATTGACTTAACATATGTCAAATATTTATCAACAACCGTTTGATTAATAATACACATCTGATGATTAATTTTTTTGTACTTCAGTTGTCCTAAGGCTTGCTCAGCGGTAATAATTCCCTTCTCATAATCCTCTACAGTATCAATCACATTATCATTAGCCACGCCACCTTCCACCACATCAAACTGCTTATATACCTCTCTCCCCTTTCGACAATTGATAACATACTCTAACCAATCCATATTGTATGTCTCAAAGATTTTGAATCTCACACCTTCCTCTAATGCCTTTTCTTTATCAAAACGGTATTCTGAGATCACTCCTTTTTGATTGCGTCCTCTACGAGAAGCTATAGTAATAGCCCAATCTACTGCCTGCTTGCGAATGGATGTAAGATAGAAGCCTCTTCCAAAATCAAGATTCACCCTACCAACTCCAACTAGCGGAGTCACAACTTCTACATTTGAACCATGGTATAGTGTTATCATACGTTAGTCCCTTTCTGTTCTTGTTCCCAATTGTGCAATGTTTCCAAAGTATCCTCAATAACCCAATCCAAGCTCTGTGTATGCAACGTCTCATAATGACGATTGAGACGCTGATTAATTAAATCCTGCGCCTTCAATCGGCTATACATTTCGCTTGCACTCACTCGTTGACGACGAGCACATGCTTCAATAACCATAATCGCAAAATGCAAATGACGATATTCTTTAGAACGTGTGTTCATTAGTTATATTGTTTTTTGTTGGGTCTGCTTACATTGTGTGTCAGCAGCAGCTGACGTTGTGTGCTGGAAGCGTTATTAGTTGGTAGTTAATAATTAATTTCTAAACTGCACAAAAATAGAAATTTTCAATCTCTAAACTGTACAAAATTATGTTTTGTCGCTTTGGGCGGGTTTGGACATATATATGGATTGATTGGTGTTTTCATTTTTATTACTTTATAATTATTAAAAGATAATAAAATTCTTGTTTTTATTCGTTATCTAGCCCGCAAAGGTACAACTTTTTTTTGAATCGTGCAAATTTATTTAGCAAATTCGGTAATTTGTGGTGATTTCGTTCGGTAATTTGTGGGAATGTAAAAAAACAGGGATAAACTTTTAAGACAATTCGTGAAATCATGTATTCGTTTGAGGTATTTCCGCTAAGGCCGCCTAACTACACTTAGTCTATTCCCTCTTTAGAGGGATAGACGTAGTTAGTAGGTCGGAAATACTATCAAAAAACGAGAACAATATACTGGTTGACATTTAATATCTCCTTGCCCTTATGGGCAGAAATCTTAATAAATCTTATTTCCCACGCCCAATCCCTCTTTTCTATATTCTCCGAAATCCATTGCCACCGCTCTGCATTTTGGGGAACATCCCAAAACGCAACCGCTGAATCTTAAGTAAATGCGGCGGAAACTACACATAGCGTCAACAAGTATATACATTCAAAAAATATTAACTATTTTTAACAACCATATATTGACAGAAGCAAATCATCTGTCTACATCCAACAACCAGCCAGTACTGACAGAAGACAACAAGTGTCAACTGCGACAGTCTTTTACCAAAAAGCACAACATATTTATATTCTACATCTTACGCAAACCTTCTTTAGTTACAAGCCCCTGACATGTGACAACACTGACAGTTAATTTGTAAAATACTAGCGCGCGTGCGTGAATTTTAAGAAATAGTTGTCAGTAATGTCACACGTCCGTGTTTTATTCTTAATTTGTGTTAAAATTTAAGCCACATTTTTAGCCCCACAAGTTGCTCACCCCTAGCGCAAAGGTAGCGCAAGGGTAAACAAATGGCAAATCGGAAAAAAGCGGAAAACTTTTAAGAATTTTAACAAACTATGGTGTAACAGTGATACAGAATTTGTCACTCCCAAAATTGTAGTATATTGTAATAAATTAACCAAAATTGTAACAATTATTTTTTTTGAACAAGAATACGGCGCAAAGCGCCTACAAAAATATTAAGAAATCATATTGTTATATTTTGCAATGCTCATAAGGGCAACTCGTTGCCAGGTGAGCATAGCAAAATTGGATTTTAAACGACAATGTTGACAATCATTTTAAAAACAAAAATTATTCAAAATAAAACTGAAAATTAAGCGAAATTATAGAAAAACAAGCGAAATCATTAACGTACATTAACACTCGTGCATCTCATACCTAACTCTCATTGAAACCATATCAAGTATACGTCAATTGTCCGAGAATTGTCCGTGAATAGTGCGTAAACAGTGCGTGAATAGTGCGTGAATAGTGCGTAAAAAGCAGGAAGAAATCTAGACAAAATATCATCGAGGTTCCAATGGAGGCTAGGAGACAAATAAAGGGAACTATATACATGTTGACACTGCAACCCCAAACGACAAGAATTATGTCAATCAACAACAATAACAATATTTCTTTTTCAACAACTTGCGCGGCAATCAAAAGCACCCCAAAAAGTCACGAACTTTTTCGGGGACCCCGCACTCCCTGCCGCGCTCAAGGAATATCATGTAAGTGTCAACTGATATATAAATCCCCAAATAAAAGGCGAGAGGCGAGAGGCGAGAGGCGAGAGGATAAAGAAAAAAAGAGAAGGTCATGATACAAAAATTACCAAAAAGTAGATATTTCTCTGAAATATAGCAAAAAATTTGCATATTCGCTTTTTTTGTTGTATCTTTGCGCACTAATTATGTTTAACCACGAAAATCAATTCATATGAAAAAACATATTCTCTTATTCTTTGTCGGAATTTTTAGTTGTCTACAATTGGTGGCGATTGGTTTAACCACCAATATGAACCCTTTTGCATACAATCTATCTGCCACCTTGAGCGCAGATCAACAAACATTGACTATTAAATACTGTTTGAATGCAAATGTTGAATCATTAAAAATAGTCATCGAGGGCGAAGGACAAACCATCACCCACAACGTCACTGAAGCAAGCAAGCGTAAAAGAACGGTGGCAGATAAACCCTATTTTTCTCCGTACGAGATAACTATCCCAATTACTGATCTAGGAGCTGGTACATACACATGGAGGATAGAAGTGACAGGTGCTGGTCGCAATGAAATTCAAGTTTATTCACAAAATGGCACTAGTGCACTCACATATCCATTCTACCTGCCATCGTCTGTAGATATAGTCAAAGACACGAGAAGTTTCAACTACGGAAAAGTCATTGTAGTAGAAGGTAGTCATTCTGGAAAAGGGAATGGTAGCTACCATTCAAATGAAATTGGCGCTGGTTTATATGTTTTCAATCCAGATTTCACGCCGATTTTAAACAGAAACAACAAGCCCGGTTTCAATGGTGGATCAGCTACATGGAATAGTACATCTAACACTTACTTCGCCAACATTGGTGACTTCCCTCTACGCCGTATTCGTGTATCAAAAGATGGTCGTATCTTTGTTACTTCTATGCACGAAAAAAGCAACTCCTACGTCAATGGACATGTGCTGTGGGAAGTGGATCCCTATTTTGGCAAATGGACAACTGTAATGGGAAAAGGCATCGGAGGAGCCACATACGATTACAACACATACCAACTAAAAACAGCTTCTGGTACCTATATAGCCGGACCTGGCGCTGCTTTAGATGTTAAAGGTGAAGGTGATGAATTAACTCTACTGATGTTATCATGCGACAAAAGCGCATTTAGTTACATTAACTCCTCTTATTTTCATACAAACGAATACAAATTAGGAAAAAACCCAACATGGAGTAGCGCCCCCAAGATAGTCAATACCGGTTCCATGTTTATTGCGCCAGAAGGATCTAACGCACAATATGACGGTGATGGAGGTATTTGGTGCATATCCAACCGTACATCAACCAGCGACTCATATCCTGGCTGGGTACATATAACTGCTAATGGTACACGAGATGTGACGAATAAAATCAATAACCAACAAAATGCTGCCATTCGTTTCAACAACGACTTCTCACAAGTTATCATTGGTGGAAAAACAAGCCAAACGCTACATAGTTATAGTGCTACTATTTATTCTGTGAGTAAAGATAATAGTGGAAAACCTGTTTTTACCGAAACGAGTACAATAGACATGTCGGCAACAGGAAGACAACTCAACGACTTTGCTTGGGACCCAGCGAATAATATCTACGCCGTAGGAGCATATAGACAAATCGGTACAGATGGACACGTAGCTGTATATTGTATGCCATATACCAGCAGTGATATATTTACCACTCCTGGACCAGAACCTTTTACAATTGATTGCGAAGAGGGATTGACATATACCGTTACAACTGCAGTCAATGATGCCGCAATGGGTAGTGTGACCGGGGGAGGTACTAGACAATCTTGCGAACCAATAACATTGAATGCAACTCCAAATGAACAATATCGTTTTGTAAACTGGACTGTAGGAGGAGAGATAGTTTCTGAAGCAAATCCGTATGAATTTATTGTAACAAAAGATGTAGAGGTCCAAGCTAACTTTGCGCCTGCAGTATTCAATGTAACATGGTGGAACTTATTCCAAAATGGGGAGGATATAACAAAACCTACACTAGATCAAACTAGAAACTCTAGACTGTGGTATCTATTTATGCCGTATTATAATCAAAGCAATGGTTCCGCGCCAGACCGAGAAATTAAAGGACATGTCAATGGAAATGAATATAACGTAATGTCATTTGCCTACGATGCAACACCTACAGTACTCAAAGATGACACAAAAATGGGATGGTTAGGTACATACTTAAGAAACACCATAAATACACTAACAGCTTCCGCAGACTACCGCGCGTATGCAGCATGCTTATACGCATTTATAAACCGAACTAGCACTGCAAGAAATTCCTCTGGAAGCCTAATTACAAATGAAACATACTACAATGTCAAAATGTCGGATTTATCCAAGTTCACTGATGCTGGCACACCAGAAAAATGGCGTTCCTATTGGACTCAAGATGCATGTGACTTGAAAAGACAAATGAACTACAGCGATGAAATGCCAATAGAATGGACCATGAATCCCGGTCCATCTGCCAATTACGACACTTATACTACTCAACTACCATCGTCTGGCAAGTTATTAAACACCCCCGCATGGTACAAATGGAACACAGGTAAACCTAACCAACTTCTTGCATGGCGAGAGGGAGATAGCATTACTGGTCCTATTGTTCACCAAGTAGATCACGACATGGCACTCTATGCATCGTATGTGAATAGACATATCTCCGAATCACAGGACAACACCGATGTAATTCGTTTGATGCAGAACTCTGGATATGCGGGCACACCTCATGCACTCACCGTTGACCGTAAACTGCAAGCGGGTATGTACAACACCATTTGTTTCCCATTCACCGTTTACATCAACGACGAAGGAGGCCATAGCGGTTTGGCAGCAAACCACCCATTGAAAGGTTCAACCGTATTGAAACTTATAGGAAAAGATGAGTTATACGATGAATCAGGCGAACCTGTAGTAGTGTTGAATTTTGAACAAGTCAACAAGCTAGAAGCGGGTAAACCATATCTTATCAAGTTAGCGGAAAACCAAGGTTCAATCACTCAACCTATCAACTTCACTGGTGTGGCATATGATGATTTGACCTATATAAATGGTAATCACACCATTACAATAGACGATGCAACCATCTGTTTCCACGCTATGATTAGTCCAGGAGACATTCCTGCCGAGTCAGTCATCCTTGTAGCAGACAACCGTTTGGCTGTAACCACTGCAAGTGGACAAATGAATGGTTTGCGTGGATACTTCACCATAAACGACGCATACTTGCAGAGTGTAGCAAAAGCAGGAAGATTGTATCTCTCTATGAAGAAACCAGTCACCACATCTATCCCTGTGGCACCAGAGGCAGAGCAACAAACCCAACCTAAAGTGCGCAAAATAATGCAAAACGGACAAATCTATATCCTTCGTGGCGACGAGGTATATACCATTACTGGTCATAGAGTGAAATAAGTTGTCTATCCTACTCCATCCAACCTTCCTTTTTATAGACAAAAAGCGAAAAATTGTATATTTTTTCTTAAAAAATTTGTATATTCTCAAAAAAAGTCGTAACTTTGTGGCCGTAAATATATATCCGACAATTGAGTTGTAAGAATCATTTAAAAACGACCACCATGAGAAAATATCTACTACTAGTCTTCTTGACTCTTTTTGCTATCTCCCTATCCGCAGCAGACCTTAATCCGTTTGCGTATAAATTGAGCAAACCTATATATGACGCTAGTGCAAACTCTGTTACAATCAGCTATCACCTTAATGCACCTGCCACCAAGGTAAGGATTGTCATTTATCAAGATGAAGCCTCGCCTGTAACTTATCAAGATTTCACAGGATCTAGTTATACTAGTGCGGGTGCACATACTGCAATAGTTTCATTGCACGGAGTTCCAGGTGGTTATTACACATATAAGATTGATGTTTATGGCAAGGGACAGTCTAGTACTACCGCTTTTCATAAGAGAACTATACTAAATTCTCCGATGTCCATTGATATTGATAACAATATGAATAGTCCTTATTTTGGTCGTACATTAGTAACGCAGCCGACCACCAACGCATTACGTGGATTATACGAATATTGGCCATCCTATTTTACTAAAGAGGCCGACCCTGCAAGATATTATTGTGATGCTAATTTTTACTACCAAGGGAGTCAAAGTTGGTACAGCTATGCACATGCAACTCCCTTGCGAGTGCGCGTGGCGCAAGATGGTACAGGTCGGGTATTTACTACCGCATGTGATGTGGATAAAAATACATATTTATGGTATGTGGATCCCGCTAATCTAGATAATTGGTCGTCTGTTTTGACGGCTAGTGAGATGAAAGAGATTGTTAATCACCCATCTAATCTCTATGTACATAATATCAGTTTGGATATTCGAGTAACAAATGATAACAAACTGGATTTGTTACTTCTTTCGGGGTCGATTGAGAAGGGAACTGAATTTATTACGGGTTATATATACAGTGGTATCTATACATTGCCAGCAGATTTTCCCAAAACTAGCCCAGCTAGTAAAAAGAATGCATATACATCTATTGTAAATCCGAATTATCCGGATGGTGGTCTGATAGAACCTCATGAATTCATTAAGAGCGCATTGTTGCCTAGTGTAGTCAATTCATCCAGTCAATTTGACAAGTATGGTGGCGTGTGGTTTTGTGGAACAACAGAGGTAACAACAATAGATCCGAATGGTGGTGGTATACTAAAAGATAAGTCTGCATTGGTGCATATTAAATTTGATCCAAATAAAGAAATCTATGATAATTACTTGGATCAAGACCCCAAATTGACACGTTATTATACCAATTCGGGAGGTTTTCGTTATAATCGTGACTTTTCACGTGTGCTTGTGGGTTATGGGGAGTTGTATGACACAAATGGTAGTTATAAAACCGCACGATTGTACAACGTGACACAACAATCAGCCTCTGTTCATCCTTCATTGGAATATGTCGCTGATTTAGGAGTTATCAATGATGCAAAAGAGAGTAATCATGTTGTGGATTTTGCATGGGATCATGCTAATAATATCTATGTGATACTTCGGAATGGAAATGCAAGTATTTGTGGTATATATACTTATGCAACTAAGTATGATAGCAACACGCCTTTTGTCACTAAAGCACCTAATGGAGTCACTTTTGAAGTACAATGTTACGACAATAAAACTTACACTTTAAAGACAAGTGTTAATGACGCTAATATGGGAACGATTAGTGAGGGTGGGCAACACAAATCATGCACAGAGGTAACCGTCACAGCAACCCCAAAAGAAGGCTATCGTTTTGTTAATTGGACCATTAATGGAGTAGAGGTTAATGGTGCCAATACATACACACTCTATATGACTGACAATATGGACGTCCGTGCTAACTTCGCCTCTGCGGTGTACAATGTAACATGGTGGAACTTATTCCAAAAAGAAGAAGATATAGTAGGAACAAAAACTACCTATCCTAATAGTCCTAATGAGCGGTTGTGGAGATTGTTGCAGGTGGCATTCAATAATTATGCAGGTGACAAAGCGGATCAAGGAATGGTCCCAGTAACTAAGACAAAAAGTTATGAACATTTTAAATGTGCGCCATTTTTCTCTGGACGAGCATCAAAAGTTAAGCCATTCTTTACAACACAGGGAAGTTTCTTCTATTGGTTATGGACATACATGAAGGAGCATAAATTAGATGAAAATAGAAGTAGTAATGCATGGATTTATTATTCTCATTTTGTTGTTAACCGTGCAGATTCTTGTTATAATATTGACAATGCTTTATGCAATAATATGGCAAATGGGGCTTATGATCGTGGTGGAAGTGATATGTGGACTAATCAAAGTGTAAACTGGGATTCTTTTAATAAATATGGTAAGCCGGAATATTGGCGTCCATATTGGACAGAGAAGGTTTGCGATTTGCCTCAAACGTATAATTATAATCAAGATATGCCTGTAACGTGGGATCAGTCCACTTCTTGTCCTTCAGGAAGTATTGCTGGTGTAACACCTAGTTCTTGGTACCAATGGAACACAGGTAAACCAAACCAACTTCTTGCATGGCGTGAGGGGAGTACAAATGGACGCATCGTTTACCATGTTGATAAACCTGACATGAAACTATATGCAACCTACGTGGATCGACATATTTCCGAATCTCAAGATAACTACGACGTTATTCGATTGATGCAGAACCCAAAATATGCAGGCAACTCTCATACCGTGACAGTAGATAGAAAGCTGCAAGCAGGAATGTACAACACCATTTGTTTCCCATTTCCGCTAGATGTCACAACTTTGCGTGATCATCCACTGAAAGAAGCAGAAGTACTTAAATTTACTGGTATAAAAGAATTGTATGATGAATCAGGTGAGGTAGTAGGTGTTTTACAATTTGAACGAGTCTTTCAGTTAGAAGCAGGAAAGCCTTATTTGATTAAAGTTAATGGGCAAAATAACATCACTGAGGAGATGGATTTTTCAGGTGTCGCATACGATGACTTGACCTATGTTGGCGGTACTCAATCTGCTGGTGAAGGACTTATTACCTTCCACGCAATAATTAGTCCAGAAGATATACCAGCAGGTTCTATTATTCTGGTATCAGATAACCGTTTAGCCAAAGTAACAACCAAAGGCCAAATGCTTGGATTACGTGGATACTTCAAAATAGACGATCCATATGTGCAGAGTTTGGCTGACGAAGGCAAACTTTATCTATCCATCAAAAAACCAACCACCACATCTATCCCTGTGGCGCCAGAGGCAGAGCAACAGAAAGCACCTAAGGTACGCAAAATCATGCAGGATGGCCACATCTACATCATCCGTGGCGAAGAGGTGTACGACACAATGGGACGCAGAGTGGAGTAGGATGGAGTAATATTGAGTAGCAGTTGAGTAGTTGTTTTAGTCGAAAGTCGAAAGCCAAAAGTCACACTCAACTAAAGAACAAACAACAAACATAACAAACCAATTTAAATAAACAACATGAAAAAAACATTTCTTCTTTTGGCAGCATGCTTGACGAGCATGCTAGCGAGTGCACAGATTTTTCAAGTGCTCTCTCTCGAACATCTGCCTGCTGCATCCTACAACGATGCTAAAGTGGCGGGTATCAGTCCTAAAGGTGACTACCTGCTCATGACTACTGGTTCTACAAAAGGACTAAAACGTTATGATTTCCAGACCAAGCGAATGACTACCATCAGCCAAGCTGAGAATGCTGGTTTTGACGTAAAGATTAGCCGCAGCGGCAACGAGATCGCTTTTACAGAGCGTACTTATCGCCTTGGACAAGAAACATTAGAGAAGAACCTATGCATCAATCTTTCAGCCAGCACCCAAACTGTAGTTAGCAGACGCGTGGCTGAAAAAGAATCAGTAGCCCTACTCAATGAAGACGGAATCATGTACGTTGAGCGCAATGGTGAGCGCACCTTGCTTGCGCCATTTGGCACAGACAACAAGATTTACATCTGGACATCCCTCTCTCCAGACCAAACCAAGGTATGCTACTACTTAGGCGGCAAAGGTTGCTATGTATGCAACCTCGATGGTAGCAACAATACCCTTATCAGCAAAGATTGTCATGCGGCTAAATGGTACAACAACAATACACTCGTAGCCATGAACGACAAAGATAATGGACACTATATCACCGCGTCATCTATTGTGGCTTATACCTTGGACGGCAAAGTGCAAGTGCTCACATCGCCAGATATGATAGCAATGGATCCTGTAGCAACAAACGGAAAGATTGCGTTCACCACTATCAACGGTAAAACATATTTAATGAGTGTGAGATAATAACAGACCGCGACTCTGTCGCTGTTAGAAGTCAGACCGGCTACGCCTGTTAGATCGCCGCTCAGCGGCTGTTAGATTCCAAGGTCTAACATCTAACAACAAAGTGGTCTAATATCTAACAACGCAGTGGTCTAATGTTTATAGTTTAAAGTTTAAAGGCAAGGAATATGAAAAAGCTTATTTTATCAGTAATCGCACTCTGCACATTGGTGATGTCAGCAAGTGCTATCAAAGTATATATCAATCCTGGTCACGGAGCATGGCACGGGAACTGCCGCCCTATGCCAACCATCCCTTATCCAGAATTGCCTGGACAAGGCGGACTAGTAGATACACTCGGATTCTACGAGTCAAACACCAACCTCTGGAAGTGTCTCTACCTAGAGGAGAAACTTAAAGCAGCAGGTGTACAAGTACAAATGTCACGTCGCGCTACTGGCGGCGAGAACGGTGGAGAGTTTGACAAAGGTCTTACTGTAATTGCTTCCGAAGCACAGTATTCAGGTGCGGATATGTTCGTATCTCTCCACTCTAATGCCGGTCCTACAGGTGCAGATGGCAAGAAACCAGCTAACTACCCATCTTACTGGTATCGCGGAGAAACAGGCAATGACTACTCAGAAGGTAGTATTGACATGTCGAACGCAGCATGGCCATATACTTTTGATATTCACCACCAAAAGATGGAGTACAACTCTGCTTGGTCACTCAACTCACCAGGACTCTATGCGGATATCAGTTTCTGGAACGACTACGCTACAAACTATTTTGATGGTGTAGCATACAAGGGCTACTATGGTGTTCTCCGCCATGGTGTACCAGGTTACTTGATGGAAACCTACTTCCATACCTACCAACCAGCTTGCCACCGTGCATTGAACCCAGATTGGTGCTGTCAAGATGGTCTTCGCAACTACCGCGGTATCGCTGCATGGTTCAAACTCCCTGCAGAGAAAAAAGGTTATATCATGGGTTATGTGCGTGACGCTAAAAAAGAGATTAACCAAGCATACTATACCTATCGCCAAGGTAATGACATATACTACCCTATCAACGGTGCAAAAGTACAACTCAAAGATGGTGATGGCAATATTATTAAGACTAACTGCTATCGCTATGTAGATCGCCGCTTGACCAACCAAGATTACTACACAACAGACAACAATTACAACGGTGTATTCGTATATGAGAACCTAGAGCCTGGCACTTACACCATCACTATAGAGAAAGAAGGCTACCAAAAGCATACCGAGACTATCGTGGTAAACGCAGATAAGACATCATATACCCAAGTATTCCTCAATACTGAGATTGTTTGGGAACTCAATGGTGGTACTGTAGAAGGCGGAGAAGAGTCATTGCCTGACCACGTGACCTCGACTTATACATTGCCTATCCCAACAAAGGACTTCCACGAGTTTGTAGGTTGGTATGACAACGCAGAGGGCAATGGTACAGCTCTAACCACTATCCCTGCAGGATGGCAAGGTACACTCTATGCTATTTGGAAAGAGATTGAAGCTGAGGTGATTTGGGTACTGAATGGCGGAAAATTCCCAGACCCAGCAGTAGTGCCAACCAACGAAGAACTCTTTACTAAGTTCAAATCTGATTACAACAAATACTATGGCGCTTCTGTCAAAGAGAGCGCATACTCAGTAGGTGGTGGCAATGTGTCTAACTTCTTCTGGAACGGAAAGTCTAACTATAGCGTAGATATCACAATCATGATGAACGATGCAGACTGTGAGTGGGCATGGTTGGCAACTTACATCAAAGAGGTATCTGCTAAAGAAAGCATGAGCGTTTCTAGCGAAGTACAATGGCGCTACAGTTTGACAGCCTTCTTCCAATGCGGTGCAGCAGGTTCGTACAACGCAGACTTCTTCACCGCTGGTAAACCAGAGTCTTGGGGCAAAGCATACCAAAAAGTATATGGCGAGGAGATCATCCTTCCACGCTATATTGCAGAGGAATACACCATTCCAACTCCAATCAAGGACGGCGATGTATTCATCGGTTGGTTTGATAATAGCCAAGCTACAGGTACAGCGTTGACCGTACTACCTGTAGGATGGAAAGGCACGGTATATGCAATCTGGGAATCTACTTCAACTAGTGTAGAGAATGTACGTTGGGAGTTAGATCAAACTGCTCCTATGTATGATCTTTTGGGTCGCCAAGTAGATGCTACTTACCGCGGTATCATCATCCAAAACGGCAATAAGTATCTCTTGAGATAATGGGCTATAGGACGCTGACGCTATAGGTTATAGGTTATAGGTTATAGGTTATAGGTTATAGGCGACGAAAAGGAAAATCGCTCTCCAAACGAATGGAGAGCGATTTTTTTGACAAAATAATTGCATATATGCAATATTTTTTGTAATTTTGCAGGCTAATTTTATCAAAAGAGTAATCTTTGGATTAATGTAAAAAAACTATGAACAAAATTTATACCCTCATCATAGGAATTTTGTGCTTATTCAGCATATCACTAGAAGCACGCACCGTGCAAGAAGCTAGTGCTGTAGCTAGTGCCTTTATGCAAGCACAAAACGAGGCGAAAGGCGAGAGGTTAAAGGCAAAAGGCGAGAGAATACCCATAGAATTGGCCTTCACACAATACCAAATAGACAACACCACTCCTGCTGTGTTTGTGTTCAATAGCACCGACGAGGGTTTTGTGCTCGTTTCTGCCGAAGATAACGCACGTGCCGTATTAGGATACTCCGACAACGGAACATTCGACGCCAACAATATCCCTGAGAACATGCAGTTCTGGTTGCAGATGTATGCGGATGAAATTAGGCGAGAGGCGATAAGGCGAGAGGCGAAAGGCGCGGTCAGCGACCGAAGCGAAAAAGGCGATGAGGAGAAGAAAGCGATAAGGCGAGAGGCGATTAGGCGAGAGGCGATTAGGCGAGAGGCGAAAGGCGAAAGGCGAGAAGCGGAAGGCGAGAGTTATCCAACTATTAGTCCTATACTAGGGGAAACGATATGGGGACAAGGCAAACCATTTAACAACAAGTGTCCAGAGATCAACGGCGAGCGCACTGTGACTGGTTGCGTAGCCACAGCCCTGAGCCAAATCATGTATGTACACCAATACCCAACCAAAGGTACAGGTAGTCACTCCTACACCACCGAATCCAAACAACTAGAGGTTAGCGCTGACTTTGGCAGCACCACCTACGACTGGGCTAATATGATACCAAATTACACAGACACAGGGTCATACACTACCACCCAAGCCGATGCCGTAGCTACATTGATGTTTCACGTAGGTGTAGCGGCAGACATGGACTATACCGTAGATGGTAGTGGTGCCGTATCATCCATCGCATTGGCAGCCCTTACCGAATACTTTGGATATGACAAAGCTATCCATGTACTACCAAAAGACTTCATGAAGGAGGAGAACCTCTTACAAGCCATAGCTACAGACCTACAAGTGGGTCGACCAGTATATTTCAGCGGTGTTACCGTTAAGCAAGAAGGACACGCCTTTGTCTGCGACGGTATGAAGAGCGATGGTTACTTACATATCAACTGGGGATGGAACGGTATGGCTAATGGTTATTTTGCTATTTCCGCTTTGGCACCAGAAGTACAAGGCACAGGCGGTAGCGCTAGCAATCTAGCCTTCACCGAAAGCGTGGGTGTATATACCAACATCAGACCGGACACCGGCGGAAAGGCTATGCCATTGGTGATAGTAGATAAATTGATTCGCACCTCCAAAGAGACTATCAATAAGACAGAAAAAGTAAGTTTCGATCTTGATCGTTTCACGAGCGCAGGTATCGCCACCGCAGAAGGTACGATAACATATTTTATCTACAATAGTAATCAAGAGTTAGTAGAAGAAGTAGAAATCGGCACATTTGAACTAGACCCAGGTTATTACTACACTTCAGCTATTAGTATATCCGAAAAGCTACCAAACACATTGGCCAATGGCAATTATGAGTTAGAGATTCGCTATATAGATGACAATGAGATAGACCACCCTATCCTAATCAAAGGTTTGGGCGAAGTGCGCGTGCCATTCACCGTGAATAGCAGTCAGTTTGTATTTGGCGAGGCACCTAAACCAGAAGTAGAATTACGCAACTTCACTAACGCTGACTTTAGCCTTGTTACTGGCACAAAGACTTGGGCTGTGGATTTGTTCTCTAGTCAGTTCTGGGAAGACGCCCCTTCGGAGAAAGATGTACTCATCCGCTTCAATATTCATAGCAATAGCAATACATCCGTCATAGGTACTTACACGATGGAATCGGGCACAATAGAGGCAAACGCCATGTATGCCGAAGGATATTACCAAGCATGCTACCAATACACACCTACAGCCTTGCACCTGACCATCACACCTGCAGGAGATGATAAAGTGACGGTGCAATACTATATGGAAGTTAACGGCAAAGTGATGCAAGGATCGTATACCACCACACCCGATTGGTATGAAAAAGATGGCGACACCTACTATTACAATACCGATTACAACTATGATTTGGCCACCACGCTACCTGCATCCAAGGCGCTACAGATAACGAGTGCATTGAGTCATACTGAAAAAACAGAAATCAGTTACCTAGTGCATGGAAAAATAGTACATTTTCTAGGAGATAAAGAAGAGATTGTTCTTGGGAAAGAAGCTAACTTCTATATCAGTGATGACGGAGGGAACACGGACAAGTTGTTCTGCACATTTATTAAATGGTTAAACAATAGCGACTTTATAACAGGAAACGAATTACTTGAGGGCGACCAAGTGGTACTAATGAGTCCACTCCTCAACTACGGAGGTCAGCATCCCACACTAGCCAATGGATATATCTATCAGCACATAGCAGGTCCTAATCACACCGCAAGTGTGGAAAATATAACTACTCAAGATTATATTACCATCTACGACATCATGGGACGCCAATGGAAGAGCACAGATAACTTACCTGCCGGCGTGTACTTGATTAATGGTAAGAAGGCGATGATTACAAAATAATAGTTTATAGAACGCCCTACGGGCTATAGTTTAAAGTTTATAGGCAAAGAATATATGAAAACTCCAGAGCAATTTGATATCGTGGCGGCAAAGTGCCGCCGTATATACGAACTCAAGATGAAAGATTACGGACCAAGTTGGCGCATCATGCGTCCACAGACCGTGAACGATCAATTATTTATTAAGGCAAAGCGCGTGCGCGAGATTGAACAAACAGGCGTGAACCTAGTCGGCGAAAGCATCGAAGGCGAAATGATGGCTATCGTGAACTACAGCATCATCGGACTCATCCAACTCTTTGAGGGTTATGCCGACTCTGTGGATATGACCGCAGAGCGTGCCATCGACCTCTATGACCACTACATGGCAGAGGCCAAAGCATTAATGCTCAAGAAGAATCATGACTACGGCGAGGCATGGAGAGATATGTTTGCATCTAGTCTCACCGACATCATCCTCACCAAGATCAATCGCAACAAACAGATTGCTGCCAACGACAACCAAACACTCATCTCCGAAGGTGTGGACGGCAACTACTACGATATGCTCAATTATGCGGTGTTTTACCTTATTAAAGAGTTGGAGGCGAGAGGTTAGAGGCGAGAGGTTAGAGGCGAAAGGCGAAAGGCGAGAGGTTAGAGGCGAGAGGTTAAAGGTTAAAGGCAAGGATATATGAAAAGAATAATAGCAGGAATATGTAGGACACTACTAGGTGTGGTGTTTATCTTCTCGGGAGTGGTCAAAGCAATTGACCCACTAGGTACCGTGTATAAAATAGAGGACTACCTCAAAGCGTTCGGTGGATTCTTTACCGACCTTCTGCCCCTGGCAGAGGTGGCAGCGTGGGGACTAATCGTGCTCGAGTTATTGCTAGGAGTGTGTATGCTACTCAACGTGCGTACAAAATGGACATCGTGGATAGCCCTGCTGTTCTACTGCGTGATGACACCGCTGACCCTCTACATCGCACTCACCAATCCTGTGAGCGATTGCGGTTGCTTTGGCGATGCGATTGTACTCACCAATTGGCAGACATTTTGGAAGAACGTCATACTGATCATACTTGCTATCATCCTCATCGCACTACGCAAATCTGTGCGAGAACTATGGCAAGCGTGGATGGAAAGCGTGATAGCCCTTGTGACCATACTACTCGCTATAGCGTTTATGGCATGGACCAAGAATCATTTGCCTATCAAAGATTTCCGTCCATACAAAATCGGCAACCACATCCCTACCCTTATGGAATATCCAGAAGATGCCGAGCAAGACCAATACGAGATCTCGCTCGTCTATGAACAAAATGGTGTGGAGCAAACATTCACCCTAGAGAATTACCCTAAGGGCGACAGCACATGGACCTATGTACGAACAGATACCAAACTCATCAAGAAAGGTTACGAACCTCCTATTCATGACCTAGAGATCATCAACGCCGAGGGCGAAGACATCACTTGGGATATCCTTGAGAGCGAAGAGAGCGTAACCCTAGTCGTGATGTACGACCTACAGAAAGCGGATAAACGACAAATGAGCAAAGTGGAGGCTTTGTTAGGCGAGGAGGCGAGAGGCGAAAGGCAAGAGGCGGGATATATCCTGACAGGTTCAGGAACAGACGAGATTATTAGTTTCTCGCTGGAGTATCCTAGTTTGAGCGATTGCATCTGCACATGCGACCCTGTGACGCTCAAGACCATCGTACGTGCTAACCCAGGTGTTGTGGTCGTGCAAAATGGCGTGGTCATTGATAAGTATAATATCAAAAATCGCTAGAGCAGAACTAGTAGAACTAGCAAAACTAGCAGCACTAGTCGTACTAGTAGAACTAGCCTAACTAGAAAAAAAACAATTATTAACTAAATAAATATTTCAAGACAATGAGAACAAAAATGGTTGCAGGTAACTGGAAAATGAACATGACCCTGCAAGAAGGTGTAGCATTGGCTACCGAATTGAAGAATCAAGTAGTTAACCCATCATGCGCTGTAGTAATCGGCACTCCATTCATCCACTTGGCTACCGTAGCTGAGCTCTTGAAGGACAGCCCAAT
>JAZQSZ010000009.1:0-8631 GCA_045630365.1 Paludibacteraceae bacterium
GTGGGCTCGTCAAGTAGCAGTAAGTCAGGGTGTTGTAGTAATATCTTAGCTAGTTCAATACGCATGCGCCAACCACCAGAAAACTCCGAACATGGGCGGTCAAAATCCTTGCGATCAAAACCTAGTCCGATAATCGTGCGATCCATCTCAGCGATAAACCTCGCCTCCTCGCCGCTATTCACCTCTTCACCGTTTCCCCTTTTAACCGATAAAACATCTTCTCTGAGCGTCTTACCATCTACGTGCATCATCACCTGTGGCAGGTAACCGATGGTGATATCGCCCATCTTGGATATGCGTCCAGAGGTAGGTGTTTCCACCCCGGCTAACATACGCAGAAGGGTGGTTTTGCCTGCACCGTTCTTGCCTACGAGAGCAATGCGTTCGCGTTGGTTGATGAGAAATGTGATATCATCCAATATCGGACGAGATGAATATTCTATGCTGAGATGTTCTATGCTTACCATGTCTAAATACTATTCCATCTTGATGAAACAATCTTGTATGTCTCGCAATGCTTTACCTGTGTGACTATCAGCGCATTGCATGATCTCTTCGGGAGTGCCTTGGGCTACAATATACCCTCCTATATCTCCGCCTTCAGGACCTAAGTCGATAATATGATCTGCGGCCAGAATGACCGATGGGTTATGCTCAATAATCAGCACCGTATGTCCTCTGCTAATGAGCGCATTCATGGCCTTGAGCAATACGGTGACATCATGGTGATGGAGTCCGGTAGTAGGCTCGTCAAAAATAAACAACGTAGGGGATGCATTCTCCTGTGCGAGGAAAGAGGCTAACTTCACGCGTTGACTCTCACCACCAGAGAGTGTACTACCTGCTTGACCCAATTTGATATAGCCAATACCTACATCCTGCAATGGACGCAGACGAGAGACGATCTTCTTGCAGTCAGGATCTTCGGAGAAGAACTCAATAGCCTGATTAACAGTCATTTCAAGCACATCGTAGATATTCTTGCCTCGATAAAGCACATCTAGCACATCCTGCTTGTATCGCTGACCGTGACAATGTTCGCACTCCAATACGATATTGGCCATAAATTGCATCTCGATGGTGATCGTTCCTTCGCCTTGGCATGCCTCGCAGCGGCCACCAGGGGTATTGAAGGAGAAATACGAAGGTGTAAAACCGAGTTGCTTGCTCAGTTGTTGCTCGGCATATAGTTTGCGAATCTCGTCAAACGCTTTGAGATAGGTGACTGGGTTAGAGCGTGAGGACTTAGTGAGTGGGTTTTGGTCCACAAATTCCACATTATGAATCAGATTCAAACTGCCTCGCAGACTGCCGAAGTCGCCTGTTCGGTCGGCTATACCACCATAATGTTTCTTGAGGGCAGGGTAGAGCACCTTGCTCACAAGCGAAGACTTACCGCTGCCGCTCACGCCTGTGACCACGGTCATGACGTTGAGAGGGAAGCGTACATTCAAGTTCTTGAGGTTATTCTCTGTGGCACCTTGAATCTCGATATAGTTGTTCCATACACGACGATAGGCAGGGATGTTATAGGTAAACTTATCCGTTTTTGGACTACCAGCATAAACTACTTCACCGCCATGGCGACCCGCTTTAGGACCAATCTCAATGGTGTAATCGGCTGCTTTCTGTATCTCGTCGTCGTGTTCTACGACCACAATTGTATTGCCTAGATCGCGTAATTGTTTGAGCACATGAATCAGGCGCTGGGTATCCCTTGGATGAAGACCGATACTAGGCTCATCCAATACATATAACGATCCTACAAGGCTGCTACCCAATGATTTAGCCAGGTTAATGCGTTGTCCTTCGCCACCGGATAACGTAGCGGACATACGTGCTAAGGTCAGGTACCCCAATCCCACATCTTGCATAAACTGCAATCGGGTGCGTATCTCCACGAGCAGAGGTTGAACGGCTAGTTGTTCGTGCTCCAAGAGTTGCAATGCCTCAAACCATTTCGCTAGTTCTGTGATAGGCATTTGACAGAGTTGGGTGATGGTCTTACCGCCTACCCATACGTATTGTGCCTCTTTGCGGAGTCGTCCGCCGTTGCAATCAGGGCAAGTGGCTTTTCCTTTGTAGCGACTCAACATCACACGATACTGAATCTTAGCGTATTGTTTGCTTTCGAGTTCGTGAAAAAAGTCGTTCAATCCGCGGAAATGTTCGTTACCTGTCCATATCAACTGCTTCTGTTCGGCGGTTAGTGCGTAGAATGGCGTATGAATAGGAAAATCAAACAAACTTGCCGTATAAATCAAATTCTCATTCCAACGACTCATCTTCTCGCCTCGCCAGCAAGCGATTGCTCCCTCGTAAATGGATTTAGACTTGTCGGGCACCACCAAATCCGGGTCTATACCGCTCACAAAACCTGATCCACCGCAGGTGGGACATGCGCCAAGAGGGTTGTTGAAATCAAATAGGTGTTCGGTTGGCTCAACAAAGGTAATACCATCCACCTCAAATCGTTCGGAGAATGTATGTGTTTGACTATCAGAAGAGTCTGGTGCGGTAGTGAGTAATTGACATTGCCCTTTACCTTCGTAGAATGCTGTTTGAACGGAGTCTGCAAAGCGGTTAAATGTGCTTTGCTCGCCATCTGCCACGATACGGTCCACGAGCAGATAGGTGGTTGATGAGGTATCATCTGGTGTATAGGCACCAATGCGCAATATCTCCCCATTTCCATCCGCATGAACGCGGTATAAACGCGAAAATCCTTGTTCTTGCCAAATGCTAATCTGCTCCTCTATTTTTTCTCCCACGATAGGCGAGAGTAGCATGACCTTGCTGCCCAGTGCTTGTTTTCGGAGGCACTCCACCACGTCGTGTACGCTGTGACGTTTGACTTCTTGTCCGCTCACGGGCGATATCGTATGACCTGCTCGCGCGTAGAGCAGTTTCAAGTACTCTTGAATTTCTGTGACGGTACCCACGGTACTACGTGGATTGCGATTGGTAACTTTCTGCTCAATGGCAATAGCTGGCGGAATGCCGTCTATGAAATCCACATCGGGTTTTTGCATACGCCCTAGGAACTGGCGAGCATAGGCGCTCAAACTCTCTACATAACGACGTTGACCTTCGGCAAACAATGTGTCGAAAGCCAACGAAGACTTGCCGCTACCACTCACGCCGGATATGATAACTAGTTGATTTCTAGGTATATCGACCGTGATGTTCTTGAGGTTGTGCGTGCGAGCACCGTGTATGTGAATAGAGTCTTGATTCAATTCTTAATTACTTAAGGTATTCCGCTGCCAAGCTATCTACTAGTTGGCGCAATTCTGGATTGTATAGATTGCGATATTTCTCGTCCAATTCTGGGATTCTAATGTGTTGTCCAGGTCGTACATAAGTAGGGTCTTTGATGATATCGCGATTAGCCTCGTAGATGAATACCCACAAGTCTTTTTGAGCGTAGTACTTATAGGCAATCCATGCCAAACGACTATCTTGTCCTACGCGCTCAATGCCAATAAAATTGACATATTCGCGAGGTTGGTCTGCTAGTGGAATCTCTTGAACTACAGGAACTTCCTCTACTTCTTGAATTTCCTCAACTTCCATTACAGGTTGACAATCTTGCATACATTGCCACCACTGTTGCAATGTGTTGCGGAAATACCATCCTGCACCTATAGCACCCAATAGCACAACTAACAAGATAATCCAACATATACCATTGCATCTCTTGGTTTTTACATTAGGAGTATGCACAGGTTCTACTTTCTCTTGGGTTTCTTCCTGAACTTCTGAACTCTCCTGAACTTCTAAACCCTCTTGAACTTCTGAACCCTCCTGAACTTCCTGAACTTCTGAACCCTCCTGAACCTCTGAACTCTCCTGAACTTCCTGAATCTCACTACTTCCCGAAACTGCTTGTCCTAAGTCTGCGAGGATATCTACGATTTCTTCGGCTTGTTCGCCTAGCTTCTTCAGAGGATCGGCAGTCACTTCTTTGACTGTTTCTGCTGTTTGAGGTGTTTCTATACGTTTTTCAACGCTTTCTTTGAGAGATGCTTCTGCGCTGAATGTCAGTTTGTTATAACCTTCTATTGTAAACTCCTCACCTGTCGCAATATTCACACTTTTGCGTGCAGCCATTGCTTTGAGGGCAAATGTGCCTATGCCCTTGAGTTTCACTTGTTGGTCTGCTTTCAATCCCACCAATATCGCATCAACTAGGGCGTTCAAGAAGGTGGTAGCTTCTTGCTCAGAAGTACCTGCCATTTCTGCTACTGCCTTGCGCAATTCGGTCCATGTCATTTTCTCGTTAGCCATAGTTAATCCTCCTTGTCTTTAGAGTTGAACATATCTTTGACTGCTTGGTTGGGTTTGAATACCAATTGCATTTTCTCTGGTACTTCTGTACGCTCTTGAGTCTTAGGATGTACCACAATGCGGGCATTGCGTTTTTTCATTTCCAAGGATCCAAAGTTTTGCAATTGTACACTTGTGCCACTCAACAATTCTTTTTGTAGAACGGCTACAGTGGCCTCTAATAACTCTTCCGTACGGGTCTTAGTCATGGAGGTGGATGTAGCAATGTGTTGAATCAAGTCTTTTGTTTTCATAGGCTTGCATAGAGGTCAAAATCCTCTGATTTTATGATGTTTACAGTATAGAATTCTCCGATTTTTAGTCTTTCATCGCCTTTAACCTTTCTCCTCATCGCCTTATCGCCTCTCTTCGTTATCAGCACTTCACAGTCCACTTCTGGTGAATCATATTGCGTGCGACCGATGTAATAATCCGCCTCTTCGCGATCTATCACTATGCGTTGTTGTGTTCCTACCATTCGACTCAATAGCTGAGATGAAATCGCTTGTTGTAGAGCCATGATGGTATCTACTCGACGATCTTTCTCTTCTTGTGGGATGTCATCTGTGTAGTGTTTAGCTGCATAAGTTCCTTCTTCCTCGCTATAGGCAAACGCCCCCAAACGGTCAAACTTCATCTTCTTAACCCACTCGCACAACTCATTGAAATCCTCCTCTGTCTCTCCTGGATGACCTACCAATAAAGTTGTACGCAAACATATGCCTGGTACTTCCTCGCGAATACGTGCTATCAACGCGTCTTGTTCCTCGCGAGTGATACGGCGGCGCATCAGTTTAAGCATATTGTCCGAACAATGTTGCAGTGCAATATCCATGTACTTGCAAATATTGCTGTGCTTAGCCATTACGGGCAATATGTCGTAAGGAAAATCCGTAGGGTAGGTGTAGTGTATTCTGATCCACTCTACGCCTTCCACTTGCGCCATCTGGTCTAACAAATCAGCCAAACGATGTTCGCCGTATAGGTCTAATCCATAGCTAGATAAGTCTTGTGCAATCACATTGAACTCCTTGACGCCTTTGCCCACTAGCCACTTTACTTCTTCCAAAATCTCCTCGATGGTCCTTGATGTAAACTTGCCCGTAATGAGCGGTATAGCGCAATAGGAACAATACCGATTACATCCTTCTGCAATCTTCAAATATGCGTAATGCGACGGAGTAGTGAGTGTCCGCTCGTAATCCTCGCCTCTCGCCTCTCGCCTTTCGCCTCTCGCCTCCTGAACCCCTAAACTCCTAAATTCCTGAACCTCTTTGACAATGCCAAGATAATCAAACTTACCAAACCATCCATCCACTTCGGGGATTTCGGCGGGCAGTTCTTTTGCATAGCGTTGGGACAGACATCCCATGACATAGAGTTTATTCAATTTTCCTCTATTCTTGCGCTCTGCAAACTGCAGAATCATCTCGATACTCTCTTCTTTCGCATCGCCGATAAAACCACAGGTGTTGATGATGGCTATTTCACCTTTAGGTTGTGGTGAGTCGTGTACACAACGATAACCTGCCAATTCCAATTGGCGCATTAGTCGTTCTGCATCTACTAGATTCTTCGAACAACCCAATGTGATAATATCAATCTCGTTTTTCCTCATTAGTTTCCAAGATCACTATGGAACTTGATTCTCACCAAGCGAACATTGATCTCGTCGTAATCGTCTTCGCCCAACTCTTCCATCGCTAAACGAATGCTGTCATTCTCAGCATGGCGGAAATAATCATAAATGTCTGCTTCCTCATCAGGATCTACTACTTCGCTGATAAAGTACTTGATGTTCAATTTGGTACCAGAGTACATGATGGCCTCAATTTCCTCAAGCATCTCCTCCATTGACATACCTAAACGTTCTGCCAAGTCATCTAGCGCTACGCGGCGGTCAATAGCTTGGATAATTGCAATCTTGCGGGCTGAGTTCTTAGCCACAGTACGAACGCGCAAGTCTTCTGGACGGATAATATCGTTCTCTTCTACATACCCCTTGATTAGTTTGATAAACTCATCGCCGTAGCGTTTTGCTTTGCCAACACCTACTCCAGGGATATTTTGCAATTCCTCTAATGTGATAGGGTAGGATGTTGCCATTGCCTCCAAACTTCCATCTTGGAAAATCACAAATGGAGGCACATTCATACGCTTGCTGAGTTTCTTGCGCAGATCCTTCAAAATGGAGAATAATACGTCATCTGCGGCAGCACAAGTAACAGCTCCAGCGGCCATATCGCCATCTTCGTCATCCCCTTGAACTTCGATTGGTACTTCAAATCGAGTAGGACGTTTGATAAATTTCTTTCCGCTAGAGGTTAATTTCAAATCTCCGTAAGATTCGATATCTTTGCGCACATATCCATCGACCATCGCCTGGCGAATAATAGCATACAAGGTAGTTTCTTCTTGATCCTCGCCAGAGCCAAAATTCTCCAAGTCATTATGTTTGTACGACAAAACAGCTGCGCTCTCTTTACCTTTGATAATATCCACAATATGTTCTATGCGGAATTTCTCGTTCAGTTGTAGGATTGTTTCTAAGATGATTCCGAGCAATTCGGTTGCTTCTACCATCTTGTATTTCTTGCGGCAGTTGTCACAGTTTCCGCAGTTGTCTTGCTTGTATTCTTCTCCAAAATAATGCAACAATAATTTGCGACGGCAAATGGATGCTTCTGCATACGATTGCGTTTCGAACAATAACTGATTGCTGATCTCTTGTTCTGCTACTGGTTTGCCTTGTTGGAATTTACGCAAACGCTCAATATCTTTTTGTGAATAGAAACTAATACATTGGCCTTCGCCACCGTCACGTCCTGCACGACCGGTCTCTTGGTAATAACCTTCCAATGACTTTGGAATATCATAGTGCACCACAAAACGCACATCAGGTTTGTCGATACCCATACCGAATGCGATGGTCGCTACTATCACTTGGACTTTCTCCATCAAGAATGCATCTTGGTTGGCGCTGCGCGTAGCGGCGTCCATACCTGCGTGGTATGGCAGGGCTTGGATGTTGTTTACACATAATGTCGCTGCCAAATCCTCCACGGTTTTGCGACTCAAGCAATACACGATACCAGACTTGCCGTCCATGGTGCGAATATAACGCACTAAATCCTTGTCTACCTCATCTGTCTTCTGACGCACTTCATAATATAGGTTGGCGCGGTTAAATGATGATTTGAACACGGTAGCGTTCATCATATCCAAGTTCTTTTGGATGTCGCTTTGTACTTTGGGTGTGGCGGTAGCGGTCAGCGCAATGATTGGTGCTTTGCCGATACGCCCTACGATAGGATGGATACGACGATATTCGGGACGGAAATCATGACCCCATTCTGATATACAGTGTGCCTCATCTACAGCATAGAAAGATATCTTAACTTCCTTGAGAAAATCCACGTTCTCATCTTTGTTTAGCGACTCAGGCGCTACATATAATAGCTTCGTCTTGCCAGATAGAATATCCTCCTTCACTGCGTGAATCTCAGGACGAGACAAAGATGAATTGATAAAGTGTGCCACACCATCTTCCTCGGAGAAGTTGCGCATGGCATCCACTTGGTTCTTCATCAACGCGATAAGTGGCGAGATGACAATGGCTACACCATCCATCAATAGTGATGGCAACTGGTAGCACAGACTCTTACCTCCTCCGGTTGGCATTAACACAAAGGTGTCTTTGCCATCCATGAGGTTGTTGATGATTGCTTCTTGATTTCCTTTGAAAGAATCAAATCCAAAATTGCGTTGTAAGGCTTCGATTAGTTGTTCGTGACGTGTCATATATTATGTGTAATTCAAAATTCAAAATTCTTAATTCAAAAGAAGTTTCGGAGTGCAAAATTACAAACTTTTTTTGATATGTGCAAGTGTTTTTCTAAAAAAATATTTATTTTTTCGTTATTTTGTTTTTAACACTTTGAATTTCACCGCCATTCACCGCTATTCACCGCCATTCACCGTCATTCCCCGCTATTCACCGCCACCTTGCCCTCTGTCGCCATAGGAACTTCATAGGGACTTCGTTGATATTTTACTGAGTGATGCAGTTGTGAGAACCGAAGAATTTCCTCTTGTTTAGTAGGCTGAAAACACCTCTTTCTGCAATCGTTTGCATATTTTTTTTTAATACTATTTCTCATGCGCTCTTGCGTGTGTGAAAAATAATGTGTATCTTTGTGCCCGATTTAGAAAATATCGTCATGACAGAAAAACGCAACTTGTCCTTCGGGCAGCTTTTTAATCTCAGTTTTGGATTCTTTGGAGTCCAAATTGCTTATGCAC
>JAZQSZ010000010.1:0-2355 GCA_045630365.1 Paludibacteraceae bacterium
CATAAAGTCATCGTGCATCTTCACAGACACATTGGCGCCAGTCACCTTACCTTGCTCCATCTTAGCATCAATAAACGCCTCACTATCTGGGTGCTTCACGCTCACACTCAACATCAATGCACCACGACGACCATCTTGAGCAACCTCACGAGTAGAGTTGCTATAACGCTCCATAAATGGCACCAAACCTGTAGAAGTCAACGCAGAGTTCTTCACTGGGCTTCCGTGAGGACGGATATGACTCAAGTCATGACCTACACCACCACGACGCTTCATGAGTTGTACTTGCTCCTCGTCGATTTGGATAATAGCACCATAGCTATCTGCGCTACCATCTTGACCGATCACAAAGCAGTTACTCAAACTAGCTACTTGGAACTCGTTGCCAATACCAGTCATTGGGCTACCTGCAGGCACAATGTACTTAAAGTCTTTCAAGAGTTCAAAGAGCTCAGCCTCTGACATTGGGTTAGCATACTTTTGCTCCACACGAGCAATCTCACCCGCCAAACGATGATGCATATCGTCAGGGGTCTCTTCGTAAAGGTTACCATACGAGTCTTTTAGCGCATACTTCGTACTCCACACACGGGCTGCTAACTCGTCACCTTTAAAATACTCCACAGAAGCCAATTCAGCTTCTTTTTGAGTAAAAGTCTTTTTCTCCATGATATATAATGAGTTATGTTTTCCAATCATAGCACACGCCCAAAACTGAGCGCGAAATCGAGTGCAAAGGTACAATATATTTATCAAATACGCAAATTTTTTGCAAAAATTTTTCTTATTTAGACACCAAAGTTGTCCAAAACAAAAATGCAAACCACTCATTATAAGCAGTTTGCAAATTTTATCAACAGCAAAAGTTTTCCGTTTTGAAAAACTTATTTACAACTCAAGTCTTCTATTTGTGTAATTCTAGCATTACAACTGGTTACACCATTTTTATCTACTTGCTGATACTGAACGCTTTGCACTCTTTCTGCATAGCGAGTCAACATCTCGTCGCCCAAATAGAGTTCTTTGACATAGTTAATATCAAGTCTAAATGGCTTGGTATTATCCTGCATACGACGAGCATTGAGCATCCACTCTAGGTACTTGGTTGAGTTGCAATGGCAGTTGTAGTCCATGTCTGAATATTGGATGGTATGGGGTTTTTCTTGCGCGCGAATCACCTCAGGATCTTGCTCCAATTCAGAGAGCACCAGTGGCAACATTTTCGCTCCACGGCTCATCTTCATCACTTCCCCATCTACGGCTTGCTTGAAGACATCCAAATCAAAGAGGTTAACGATCTCTCGTTTATCGCGCTCTAGAACAGCCCATACGGTCTTGCAGCAGCCGATTAGTTTCTCCTCTTGTTCTTCCTTTTTATATATACGGAAATTACGCACAGACAGCATATGTGCATTTTGCTCAATCCATGTTTCAAAGATCAGTTCTTCGCCATGGGTTGGCAAGTACAGCATTTCTAGATTGAGATGCGTAATGATCCATGTGCAATTGTGCTGCATCAGATAAGGAATACCTATTCCTATCTCATCAGCCACTTTGCCTGCTACTATTAGCAAGCGATTCTCCATCGTATGCAATCGCAAACGACGGGTATCATCTATATCTTGATATTGTACAATATAATTATGTCTATATTTCATACCTTTCGCCTTTAACCTTTCGCCTCTAATCTATAACCTTTCGCCAATAGCCCATAGCCAATAGCCAATCGCCCATTGCCCATAGCCTCTCCTCTCCCCCAACCTACTCCTTAATCGGAATCACACCTGTTGGTTTAAGAATAGTATATTGTGTCATCGATTGATTGGATCGAAAACCTACACCTTTAATAATAGATGCTTCGCGCGTAATCACAATACTTGAATCCGAATACACACGTTCCTCTTTCTGACTCCAATAGAGCAAAGGCGCTTCAAACTGTTCTCCGTTGAGATTAAGCGCTTTAACATTCCCCTTGAGCATCCACAATTGCGCGGGTTCGTTATAATAGGCATAGTCCGCTTCTATGGTTGCATCCGACTCCAATTGGAGATTAAATTTCTCCAAGAATATTCCATCTGAAAATTCCCAATAGGGTGTATCCGCTTTGTCATACACTCGCCATTTGGGCGCTTTGATTCGATAGCGTGTTACGCCCGAATCCGACACTATAGTCATTACATCCTCCGCCTCTAGCACAGCCATATTTTTGCGATCCGATACAGCCTCTGCACGCAGTTTGACGCTTCGCTTGCGACAAGATGTCACAGTGGTACATAGCAATATCAAGAGAACCACTTGCGCGATTCTCTTGATATGGATGCGTAATATCTTGGTACGACAATACACCTTATATTA
>JAZQSZ010000011.1:0-10642 GCA_045630365.1 Paludibacteraceae bacterium
CTATAATAATGATCGTATTAAACTGCGTCTTAATATGAGTCCTGTCCAATATAGACAAATATATATGAACAACATGTCTATGAACATGCATACAATTAACAATATTTACTAACCCTGTCCAACAAAATGGGGTCACCTCACCGACTTTCCTAAGCATTATCCAAATGGCATAATTCAAAATTCTTAATTCAAAATTCAAAATTATTTGCATATTTGCAAAAAATATATTACCTTTGCACCCGATAAATTGTGCAAACTTAAAAATATACGCAATATGAAAAACGAAGAACTTCAAAATGTATTAGCCATTGCTGAGCAATGGACTAAGGCGCCTTATGATGCTGAGACACAAGCTGCTGTCAAAGCGATGATCGAGGCAGAGGACAAAACTGAACTGATCGATAGTTTCTATCGTACCCTTGAGTTTGGTACGGGTGGTCTCCGTGGTCTTATGGGACCAGGTACCAACCGTATGAATAAATACATCGTGGCACAAGCTACCCAAGGTTATGCTAACTACCTTTTGAAAGTACAACAACAAGGTGGTTTTGAGACCCTTAAAGGAGACACTGTTAGCGTTGTTGTAGGGCATGACTGCCGCAATAATGGTCGTCTCTTCGCTGAGACCGTGGCTGCGGTATTTGCTGCCAATGGTATCAAGGTTTATCTCTTCGAGAGTCTTCGCCCAACCCCAGAGGTTAGTTTCGCTATTCGTCACCTTTCTGCACAGGGTGGTGTCAATGTAACTGCTAGCCACAACCCTAAAGAGTATAATGGTTACAAGGCTTATTGGGAGGATGGAAGTCAAGTACTCCAACCACACGACCAAGGTATCATCGATGAGGTGAACAAGGTTACTCTCGCTGACGTAAAAATGACTGGCAATGAGCATCTTATCGAAGTGATCGGTGGCGAGATGGACTACGATTATATGCAAGCGGTTAAGACCGTAATGATCGACCAAGAATCCATCCTTCGTCAAAAAGATCTCAATATCGTTTACACTCCTCTCCACGGTGCGGGACGCCAAATTATCCCTATGTGTCTTCGCTCTTGGGGCTTTGAAAATATCCATGTAGTGCCTGAACAAATGGTTATCGATGGTAACTTCTCTACCGTACAAAGTCCTAACCCAGAGAATGCCGAGGCGATGACTATGGGTATGAAACTTGGTACCGAACTCAATGCTGACCTCGTGATCGCTTCTGACCCAGATGCTGATCGTTTGGCTATCGTTTGCCGCAATGACAAGGGCGAATGGACCATCATCAACGGCAACCAAACCTGTATGATGTACTGCTACTACATCATCAACAATATGAAGAAACTTGGCAAACTTCGCCCAGAGCACTACCTCGTTAAGACTATCGTTACCAGCGAGTTGATTCGTAAAATTGCGGATGCACAGGGCGTGACTTTAACCGATGAATATACTGGTTTTAAGTGGATCGCTAACCGTATCCGCGAGTGGGAAGGCACACGCAAATATATCGGCGGTGGCGAAGAGAGTTTTGGCTTCTTGCCATATGATGCTGTGCGCGATAAATGTTCGCCTTCTGCTATCTGTCTCATTTGCGAGATTGCTGCTTATGCTAAGGATAACGGTATGACCCTCTACGATTATCTCCTTAATATCTATATGGAGTACGGTTTCCAACGCGAAACTACCATCAATGTAGTTCGCCCTGGTAAGACGGGTGCTGAGGAGATTCAGGCTATGATGGTTAACTTCCGTCAAAACCCTCCTATAGAGATTGCCGGCGATAAAGTGGTGAAGACCAAAGACTTCAAGACTCTCGTTCAACGTGAACTCGTGAACGGCGAGTGGGTGGAGACTCCTATCACTATGGCGCTCAACGCAACTAGCAATGTGCTCCAATACTACACCGATGGTGGTCTCAAGATCTCTGTTCGCCCTAGTGGTACCGAACCAAAAATCAAGTTCTACTTTGAGATCCCTGCCGTAATGGCTACACCTGCTGACTACGAGGCAGCTACCGCCGAGGCAGAAGCAAAAGTACCTGCCATCAAAGCAAGTTTAGGAATCTAATTATAACTCTATACAACAAACGCCCTTACGCAGAGTCGGAAGGGTGTTTGTTTTTTAGTGTCCCTTATGAAAGCAGTTTACATACATGGTTTTGCGGGCTCGATACATTCGGATACCATTACGAATCTGCGCAAATACTATCCCGATGTCGAGTGGTGCCCATTGGAGGTGAATCATCTTGTGGATGAGTCAGTGGCTAAAATCAACGATTTCATCGGTAAAAATCCCGATGTTGAATGCCTTATAGGTAGTTCACTAGGTGGTTTTTATGTACTTTGTGCCGATTTCAACGGAAAAAAACTCGTGATAAACCCTGTTCTCAATCCGATGTCTTCGCTCAAAAAAGCCGTTGGAATCAATAAATATCGTGGCCGTCGTGAAAATGGCGAGAAGGAATTCAAACTCACCATGCAAGACCTATTCCGTTTTAAGGTTTTCAAACCCAAAGATACACCTAATACCGTTTGTCATTATACCCAACATGATCCCAATCTAGGGGAGGATATTAAACGCGAATACCAGAAGTTTTTCGCCCATGCTGAAATGACCCCGCATCTGCGCAGTCATTTTACGGACGAGCATTATATCAAGCATAAATTGGGCGAAATCTTCCAAAAATAGGTATTTTTGGCATTCTGCTTGCATAATTCAAAAAAAATGACTACCTTTGCAGGCTGTAAGTGCTAAATGTCTAGATTATGGTAGAAATTCTCAAATATTGTATTCCTGCTTTGTGTGTGCTACTTGCCACATGGCTTATTATGCGCCAATTCTACAAAGCAGAAGCGGAAAAACGTTTATGGGAGCTCAAACGCCTTGCGCAAAAGGAGATTTCTCCTGTTCGTCTGCGCGCGTATGAGCGCCTGGTGCTCTTGCTTGAGCGTACTACGCCCGAGCATATGCTCCTTGAACTTAATTTGGGTGAGATGACTGTTTTGCAAGTCCAGCAGCATCTTGTGCGTACAATACGCATGGAGTATGAACACAATATGAGTCAGCAAGTGTATGTGGGCGAGGAAGTGTGGGCTATGATTCAAAATGCCAAAGAGCAGACCCTTGCGTTCGTGAATACCGTTGTGCAGCAGTTGCCAGCAGATGGTACGGCCCTTGATTATGCCAAAATGTTGATAACTGCCTATGCAACCAATGGCGATACGCCTAATGAACTAGCGTTGCAGGCATTGAAGAAAGAAGCGCAAACATTATTGTAACCAATGAAGTCCCGCTTTTCCATACTTGTTCTGTCTTGGCTCTTTGCTCTTGGTTCTTGGCTCCTTCTCTCGTGCGAGCCCGACAAAGTGTGCCATCAGGAGTTGCAGGTTGTGGCACAAATAATCCTCTCGTCAGATTCTGTTAGTGCTACAGGGGATACTATCTCATATGCGCAATGGGATAGCGTATTAGTGGTTGGATTAGGGAGCGATATTGTTTTGAAGGATACGAATGTTAAAAAAATGGGGTTGGAGTTGCGTCCGGATACTACGATGACGCAGTTTTTGATGCAATATCACAATCAGGTGGATACCTTGTTTATAGAGCACACGCCTCGTATGCAATACATAAGTGCCGCATGTGGGTGTGCTATTTATCATACTATTTTGCACGCATGGTCTAGTGACCCTCGAGTCGATAGTGTGTCAATAATCAACGCGAGTGTAGAATCTATGGCGCAAGACAACTTGTGCATTCACATGCATGAATAAGCGTTTCCTTGTCATATTGTTGCTCTTGCCTCTTGCTCTTTTATCGTACGCGCGTGAGGATGTTGAGAAAGAAAGGAACGATTCTATTTCTCTATATCAAGGAGTGAATGTGAAATTGGATATCGCTATGCCAATCATTGAGGCGGCACGCTCTGCGGGTAAGATTCAAGATTATGAGATGGCAGTCAATGTCCGCTTGAAGAATCGATTCTATCCAACCCTTGAATTGGGGTATGCTTTGGCGGAATGTGGGGCAGATGGCGCACAGCACAAAGGGCAAGGCGGGTTTGCAAGATTGGGAATGGATTTGGCGATCGTTAAGAAAGGTGCAACGGATAATAATTTGTTGATAGGTTTGCGTTGTAGCGGAGCATATCAAAATTATGATTTGACCAATGTGCACATACAGTCGGACTATTGGCAAACAAATCCGATTGATTTTTACAATCAAACTCGTTTTGATTGTTGGGGAGAAGTCGTTGTGGGATGTCAAGTGTATTTATGGAAAGGATTGCATATGGGATGGTATGGACGAGTGAAACTATTGTTCACTCGCAATGTAGCGGAAGGAGAGGTACTTCCCTATTATGTGCCAGGTCTAGGATTTAGAAATGACTTGAACTGGGGATTTAACTACTACATAGGCTATCGCTTCTGAACAACTGAACTTCTGAACAACTGAACAATAACAAAAAACAAACATACAATCATGAATTCAAAACAATTAATGACAAAAGCGGCCGATAACATTCGCATTCTTGCTGCCGCTATGGTAGAAAAAGCTAAGAGTGGTCACCCTGGTGGCTCTATGAGTGGTGCTGACTTTGTACAAGTGCTCTACTCAGAGTTCCTTATCCACGACCCAGAGAATCCATGCTGGGAGGCACGCGACCGCTTCTTCCTCGATCCTGGTCACATGTCACCAATGCTCTATGCGCAACTCTGTATGACGGGGCACTTTACCATGGACGAACTTAAGCAACTTCGCCAATGGGGTAGTGTGACTCCTGGTCACCCTGAGCGCAATGTAGAGCGTGGTATTGAGAATACCTCTGGTCCTCTTGGACAAGGTCATACTTTCGCTGTGGGTGCAGCTATCGCAGCAAAGTGGTTTAACGCTCGTTACGGCGAGGTGCACAACCCAACAATCTACGCTTTCATTTCTGATGGTGGTATCCAAGAGGAGATTAGCCAAGGTGCTGGTCGTATGGCAGGTCACCTCAAACTCGATAACCTCATCATGTACTACGACTCTAATGAGATTCAACTCTCTACCTCATGCAACGAGGTGTCTTCTGAGAACGTAGCTATGAAGTATGAGGCATGGGGTTGGTATGTACAAGATATCGATGGTCACGATCCTGATGCTATCCGCCAAGCTATCATCAATGCACAAAATGAGAAGAATCGTCCTTCACTCATTATTGGTCATACCTCTATGGGTAAAGGTTGCGTGAATGCAGAAGGTGAGAGTTGGGAGGGAAAGACCTCTACCCATGGCCAACCACTCAGCAAGTCAGGTGCAAGCTTCGAGGCTACCGTGAAGAATCTCGGTGGCGACCCAGAGAATCCATTCCAGATTTTCCCTGATGTACAAGAACTCTTCGACAAACGTGCCGAGGAACTTCGCGAGATTACCAACCAACGCTATGCCGCTTATCATGAGTGGAAAGAGGCTAACCCATTGGCAGCAAACGAGTATGAGACCTTCATGAGTGGTGAGACTCCTTGCCTTGATTGGAGTCTTCTTAGACAAAAAGACAACGTGGCTACCCGTACTGCTTCTGCAGCAGCTCTATCGTTCCTCTCTGAGAATGTAGGCAACATGATTGTATCTTCTGCCGATCTATGCAACTCAGATAAGACAGATGGTTTCCTCAAACATACTCATGTTATTACTGCCGATGACTTCTCTGGTCGTTTCCTCCAAGCAGGTGTGAGTGAACTCACCATGGCTTGCGTATGCAACGGTATGGCGCTCCACGGCGGTATTATCCCTGCCTGCGGTACTTTCTTTGTGTTCTCTGATTATATGAAGCCAGCCATCCGTATGGCAGCCTTGATGGAGATCCAAATGATGTTCGTTTGGAGCCACGATGCATTCCGCGTAGGTGAGGATGGTCCTACCCATGAGCCAGTAGAGCAAGAGGCGCAAATCCGATTGATGGAGAAACTCCATAACCACTCGGGTCGTCCAAGCGTGATGGTGCTTCGTCCTGCAGATGCAGAGGAAACTACTGCAGCATGGAAGATGGCGATAGAAAATGTCTATACTCCTACCGCTCTTATCCTTTCTCGCCAAGATGTAACAAGTGTACCTAATACCTCTGAGGCTGGTGTGAAGAAAGGTGCGTATATCGTAAGCAAAGACGAGGACCCACAAGTGGTGATGATCGCCTCTGGTAGTGAGGTTTCTACCCTCATGGCAGGTGCTGAACTCCTTCGTGCTGAAGGTGTTCGCCTCCAAATCGTGAGCGTGCCTTCTGAGGCTATCTTCCGTCAACAAGACAAGGCTTACCAAGCTGAGGTATTGCCACAAGGCGTAGCACGCTTTGGTTTGACTGCAGGCTTGCCATGCAACCTCGAAGGTCTTGTAGGCGAGCACGGTACAGTATGGGGACTCAACTCCTTCGGTTTCTCTGCACCATACAAAGTGCTAGATGAGAAACTAGGCTTCACCGCACAAAATGTTTACGAACAAGTGAAGAAACTATTGTAATATTCAGACACGTCTGACCCGTCCGACAAGTCAGACAAGTCCGACAAAAAATACTATTATGGACTATAATTTTTCCGATATTGAAAAGAAATGGCAATCTCAATGGGCTGAGAAAGGTGTTTATAGTGTGAGCAATAAGAGCGACAAACAACCATTCTATGTGCTTGATATGTTCCCATATCCATCTGGTGCGGGTTTGCACGTAGGTCACCCTCTTGGTTATATCGCTAGCGATATCTACAGCCGTTACAAACGTCTGCAAGGTTTCAATGTTCTTCATCCAATGGGCTTCGACTCCTATGGTTTGCCTGCGGAGCAATATGCTATCCAAACAGGTCAACACCCAGAGAAGACTACCATGGAGAATATCGCTCACTATATTGAGCAACTCCAGAAGATAGGTTTCAACTATGATTGGGATCGCGAGGTGAAAACTTGCAACCCTGACTTCTATAAGTGGACACAATGGGCATTTATCCAAATGTTCAACTCCTACTACGATACTTCTTTACAAAAGGCGCAACCTATCTCTAAACTCATCGAGAAATTTGAGACCACAGACCCAACATGGGCTACTCTCTCTGAGCAAGAGCAACAAGAACGCCTCATGAACTATCGTATCGCGTACCTCGCTGATACCAAGGTGAACTGGTGCCCTGAACTTGGTTGTGTACTTGCTAATGACGAGGTAAGCGAAGGACTTTCTGTTCGTGGTGGTTTTCCTGTAGAACAACGCGTAATGCGCCAATGGAACCTCCGTGTGAGTGCCTATGCACCACGCCTCCTCCAAGGTCTAGAGACCGTTGATTGGACCGACTCCCTCAAAGAGACCCAACGCAACTGGATCGGTCGTAGCGAAGGTGCAGAGATGCGTTTCGCCATCAAGGGTCAAGATGAGCCTTTTACTATTTTCACTACTCGCGCAGATACAGTCTTTGGTGTGACCTTTATGGTGCTTGCTCCAGAGAGCGAGTATGTAGCACGTGTGACTACCGAGGAGCAACGTGCCGAGGTAGAGGCCTATCTACAAATGGTGAAGAATCGTACCGAGCGTGAGCGTATTGCGGACCGCCGTGTGACAGGTGTCTTTACCGGTTCCTATGCTATCAATCCGCTCACCAAAGCGGAGATACCTATCTATGTGAGTGACTATGTGCTCAGTGGTTATGGTACAGGTGCTATTATGGCTGTGCCTGCACACGATAGCCGCGACTATGCGTTTGCTAAGCACTTCAATCTCCCTATCATCCCACTTATCGAGGGTGCGGATGTTAGTGAGCAAAGTTTTGATGCCAAAGAGGGCGTGATGATCAACTCCGGTTTCCTCAACGGCATGCAAGTTAAAGACGCTATCCAAGCCATGAAAGAGCATATCACCAATACTGGTCTTGGTCGCGTGAAAGTCAACTACCGCCTCCGCGATGCGGTCTTTAGCCGCCAACGCTATTGGGGCGAACCATTCCCTGTGTACTACAAGAATGGTATGCCATATATGATTCCTGAGTCTTGCTTGCCACTTCTCTTGCCTGAGGTCTCTAACTTCAAGCCTACTACCACAGGCGAGCCTCCACTAGGCAATGCGGATCTCTGGGCATGGGATGAGAAGAACAATCAAGTAGTGAGCAAGTCGCTCATCGATAACGAGACTATCTTCCCACTCGAACTCTGCACCATGCCAGGTTTCGCAGGTTCTTCTGCATACTACCTCCGCTATATGGATAACCATAACGACGAGGCACTTGTGGGCAAAGAGGCCAACGACTACTGGCGTCAAGTGAATCTCTATATAGGTGGTACTGAGCATGCTACGGGTCACCTCATTTATAGCCGTTTCTGGAATAAGTTCCTCTATGACCTCGGTTATATCTGCGAGGACGAGCCATATAAGAAACTCATCAACCAAGGTATGATCCAAGGTCGTTCTAACTTTGTGTATCGCTATATTGGCGAAGGTGCAACAGGCAACTTGTTTATCAGCTACAACCTCATCGACAACCCAGAGTACAAGGGCAAAGTACAACCTATCCACGTGAATGTAAATATCGTGAAGAACGATATCCTTGATGTGGATGCCTTCCGCAACTGGATGCCTGAGTATAAAAATGCTGAGTTTGTATATTCTGACGGAACTACCGACGTAGACAACCCATACATGGGTACTCCTACAGGCAAACAATATATCTGCGGTTGGGCAGTTGAGAAGATGTCTAAGTCTATGTTCAACGTCGTAAACCCAGACGATGTGGTAGCTAAGTATGGTGCCGACACCTTGCGTCTCTACGAGATGTTCCTTGGTCCACTCGAGATGTCCAAACCTTGGGATACCAACGGTATTGACGGTGTACATCGTTTCTTGCGCAAGTGGTGGAATATGTTCGAGACCCTCTCCAGCGATGAGCCAACAGCAGAAGAGTTGCGCAGCTTGCATAAGCTCATCAAGAAGATCACTTGGGATATTGAGAACTTCTCGTTCAACACTTCTATCCCCGCTTTCATGATCGCGCAAAACGAGTTGCAAGTCCTCAAGTGCAACAAGGTAGAAGTGCTCAAGACCTTCGCTATCTTGCTCGCTCCATATGCGCCACATATTGCTGAAGAAGCTTACCAATTGTGCAATGCTGCGACTTTAGACTCTCAACTTTCAACATTCAACAGTGTGAATGATGCAGAATGGCCAGCGTGCAACGAAGCATACTTGGTAGAATCAACACAAAAGTACCCTGTTCAGTTCAACGGTAAGGTGCGCTTCACCATTGAGGTAGCCAAGGACACTCCTCGCGAGGAGGTTGAGAAGATGGTTATGGCTCACGAGTTAACAGCTAAGCAACTCAATGGTGCCGCTCCTAAGAAAGTCATCGTCGTTCCAGGCAAGATTGTCAATGTCGTGATGTAAGGTGACACCTTATATGTAATATAGAAAATGCACTCCCGAAATTCGGGAGTGCATTTTTATTTAGATGTCTTTCAATTTATTTTGTTAAATTCTCAAATCTAATTTTCATAAGTTTACCATCTTCTGTCTTAACTATACACCTGTCGCTATCTATCAAAGAGTCAATAGTTCCATGCGCATACTTTCCACCGTGCTTATATGTTACTGCGTCCCCCTTGTTGAAATAGTCCTGATCACTTGGACTTCGTTTTGCCATAACTTTAATTGTTTGCATGGAAAAAATACCACCTGTTATAGTGGAACATAATGCATCAAAGAAACGGAATGAAGTTCGTACTTGACAAGGTTTATCCTCAGGAGTTGCAATAGTTGCGCGCCCCAATGGAATAAGTCCCCAAAAAAGATAACACTGTTTTGCTTTTGAGTAGCGGTACTCTTGACCATGAGTCTCTTTGTAATTTTGGATACTTGTTCTTGTTGTCATACAGGATGATAGCAACAACGCAGTCAAAATAAGGATACAAAAATTAACCTGTTTCATAATACTAAATATTTACTGCCTACTCTTTGTCGGATTTTCGGCACACTCCGTTGTTAATTATTTGATTTTTATTATATCTAAGACCGTATTACATACAAAAAGCGTGAACTTTCGTTCGCTTCATTTGATTACTTGAGGTCTTCGACTACCTTATTTACTCAAATTTACGCACAGAAAACTCACGCGGTTACGTGAGCGTGCATAAACCGTGACTTGAGTAAATAAATTACATTGAAGTTGTCGAAGTTTCAAGTAATCAAGTTGGGCTTATAACGCTATATTTAATATGTCTTTGCACCGACGCTTCGGTGCGAATAGTTGGCGGCTTTATCCTTTCCGTTGCAAAAGTACAACATTTTTTTGAATTATGCAAGGATATGATGAGGATTTCTGGAAAATTTTAGGAGTGTGGGTGGGTTTTCTAGCGGAGTTTTCCGCTATATGGGCACGATCACGCTTCGCTTTTCCTTCGGAGTTGCTTCGGTATTCCTTCGGTATCCCTTCGGGGAAGTCACGATGAGGTCACGATCAGGTCACGATCAGGTCACGATGGAGACAGGTGGCAATAAGGCGGCAAAGCCGCGGTGTAGGGTGTAGAGTGTAAAGGCGGGAAACCTTATCGCTCTTCTACACGTTCTCATTTATTCCTCTACCCCATTGAGCGGGAGCTCGTCAGGAGGGGATGTAAAGTTAATAGCACGCTTGCTAGAAATAACCGTACCACCCAACTCATGCT
>JAZQSZ010000012.1:0-36725 GCA_045630365.1 Paludibacteraceae bacterium
GATTCTTTGAAAACTGGACACTTTCAAAAATCATTACTTATTCAAGTACGGTTTATGCACGCTCGCGTTTTCAGCGTGAGTTTTCCGTGCGTATATTTGAATAAGTAAGGTAGTCCAGAACCTCAAAGAATCAAATAGAGCGAACGAAAGTTCACGCTTTTTGTGTGTCTATATATTACCTTTATTATCCTTATTACAAACAACAATATTAATCTTTTCAAAAAAAATCCTTTTCCCTCCTTTAGGGAGGGGCGGGGTAGGTAAATTATGAAAACGAAAATTTTTACTTTTATCATCATGCTGATAGTAAATGTAAGCATGGTTAATGCAGCAATTTCTTGGTCCGTAAAAAATGGTGTCCTTACCATAACAGGTACAGGTGCTATGCCTGATTACACCTCCGGAACAAACTATTTGGAAGAAGGTGGTTATGAATTTTATACAACTGCTCCCTGGTTTAAGTCTTATAGTAAAAAAATCCAATCAGTTATTATTAAGGAAGGGGTTACAAGTATTGGAAAAAATGCTTTTAGATATTGCTCAGTGACTTCTGTTACTATCCCTAATAGTGTGACGATTATTGGAGATCGTGCTTTTCCGGCTAATGCTTTAAAATATATCACATCCTACTGTCTTATTCCACCATTTCTAAATGGTAATCCCATCACGAGCAATCCAGTTTGCTATATTCCTTGTGGAACATTAAGTGCGTACACCAATTCTTCTTGGAGAGATTGTTGCGAACAATTTATTGAGCAATCTTTTAGTTATGAAGTATCTGTGAAGTCTAATAATGATGCATTTGGTATAGCAAAAGTTTCTTCTAATATTGACTGTACAACTGCCATTATCACCGCCATTCCTGCCGAAGGATGCACTTTTGTGAAATGGAGCGATGGCAATACCCAAGCAACTCGTTATTTGGATGTGACAAAAGACATCAGGCTAACTGCATACTTTGCAAAAGAAGGATACACTATCCATGTTTATCAAGATTGTACAAGTACAATAGAATAAAGGTATTTTCTATTAAGTTTAGATTAAAATGAAAAAAAGAATAAGATATTTATTACTATTGTTAATTATTGCATCCTATCTCGGAGCAACGGATTATGTGATTACGGTTGCGACGAATATGTGTGAAGACACACAGGAATACACAATAGCAGAAAATAGTTCTATAGTTCTTTATGCGCATCCGATAGCAGGGCATACCTTCTCTCAATGGTCAGATGGCAATACGGACAACCCTCGTATAGTGACCGTGACAAACGATGTCTCATATACTGCGGAATTTGTGGCGACACCTATATCCACCACTTATGATGTGACGGTGTATGCAGATGGTTGTACTCCAAAAGTGATTCCCGTTGCAGAAGGTGAACAAATTATGCTGAATGCGCATGCTAAATCAGGCTATGTTTTCTCTCAATGGTCAGACGGCAACACTGATAATCCTCGTGCAGCAATTATCAACGCAGATGCCACCTTTGTGGCACAGTTTAAGGAGTCAGACGAGCCGGCACCTGAGGGACAATATACCATTACTGTAAAAACAGAAGGATGTAGTACCGAACTTACACAAAATGTATCTGCTGGTGCTGAAGTGAAACTCTATGCTCATCCAAAAGAGTGTAATTATTTCTTCAGTTGGTCTGACGGCAACACCGACAACCCACGTACAATCATCGTGAATGGCGATGCTACATATACCGCTGAATTCTCATCTGTACAATACACAATTAAAGTGGAGTCCGCTGACGAGTCACAAGGCGCTGTAGGCGTGGAATTGGTATCTACAGTAGGTAAGGAGAAAGATAGGATATATTATACTTCTAGTGATGGCAATATCGTTACGCCTTATTCTGCTACTGTCTTTGGCGCAAATATAGTAAGCAATACCTATCAGGATGGTCAGGGTGTGATAATTTTTGATAGCTCCGTAACAAGTATTGGAGATGATGCTTTCTATGGTTGCTCTTCTTTAACCTCTATTACTATCCCTAATAGCGTGACAAGCATTGGAGATTATGCTTTTTATCGCTGCTATTCTTTAACCTCTATTAATGTGGATGCAAGTAATCCTAATTATAGTTCAATAGACGGTGTGCTGTTCAATAAGGATAAAACAACGCTTATTCAATACGCGATAGGCAATGCTCGTACTGAATATACTATCCCTAACAGCGTGACAAGTATTGGAGATTTTGCTTTCCGTAGTTGCTCTTCTTTAACCTCAGTGACTATCCCTAACAGCGTGACAAGTATTGGAAAGTCTGCTTTCGAATTTTGCTCATCTATAACCTCTATTACAATTCCTAATAGCGTGACAAGTATTGGAGATGATGCTTTCTATGGTTGCTATTCTTTAACCTCTGTCACTATTCCAAATAGCGTGACAAGTATTGGAGCTTCTGCTTTCCATGAATGCTATTCTTTAATCTCTGTCATTATCCCTAATAGCGTGACAAGTATTGGAGATTTTGCTTTCACAACTTGCGAATCTTTAACCTCTATTACTATTCCTAATAGCGTGACAAGTATTGGAGAGGCTGCTTTCGAAGGTTGCTCTTCTTTAACCTCTATTACTATCCCTAACAGCGTGACAAGTATTGGAATTGGGGCTTTCCAGAATTGCGAATCTTTAACCTCTGTGGCTTTCGAAGGGTCCACTCCCCCTGTATTTAGCAAAATTGTGTTTGCCAACACTAATAATTTCTCTATCTATGTTCCATATGGAACTAAAGATGCATATGTTGCAGCGTTGAATGTGAATAATACAATAGATGCTTCTCGTGTGATAGAGAAATAGACATAATTAATCACACTGCACACGAACCATAACTAAACACTCGTGTTAATAATAACTAATTTAAAATAACAATACAAATCAATACAACAATGAAAAAAGTTTTATTTTTCCTGGCGATGTTCTTTTCTATTGCATTGACTACACAAGCAGCCACAGAAGTTACAGCCGACTGCGGCAGTCAAGTTACCATTTCTGCCACTCCTAAGGAAGGCTATCATTTCCTCCGTTGGAACGACAACAACACCGACAACCCACGCATCGTGGATGTTACTGGCAATGCAACCTACACTGCGTATTTTGCACCTAACAAGTACATGATTACATTCAATAACTGGGATAATTCAGAGCTCTATAAGGCTGAGTTTGATTATGGTACCACACCTGTATATGGCGGCTCCACACCTACCAAGCCTGCTGATGCACAATACACCTATACATTCGATAGTTGGTCGCCAAATATCGGAATAGTCACAGGAGAGCAAACCTATACGGCGGTCTTTGCATCTACAGTAAATAAATACACCGTTACATTCAAGAATTGGGATGGTTCTGTACTTCAATCAACTAGCGTAGCGTATGGTGAGATGCCTAATTATACAGGTGCAACACCTACCAAGCCTGCTACTGACCAATATACCTATACCTTCAAAGGATGGGATAAAGAGATTGCCAGTGTAACTGGTGAGGTCGTTTACACAGCACAATTTGAAACCACTGTAAATAAATACACCATTACCTTCAGAAACTGGAATGGCGCTACACTCGCTACCTACGAGGTGGAGTATGGCAAGACACCAGCTTATTCCGGCGCTACACCAATAAAGGCATCTTCTGCAGAGTTTACCTATACCTTTTCTGGTTGGTCACCTGCTATCGTAGCTGTCACAGGCGATGCTACATACACCGCAACATTCTCTAAAGAAGTAAATAGTTACACCGTTACACTGGATGCAGAGAATGGTACAGTCACCGGTGCAGGAACATACACCTATGGCACATCTGCTAATATCGTGGCTACACCAGCTGAGTGCTACCACTTCGTGAAATGGAGCGATGGAGATACCAATGCTAATAGAACAATCGTTGTAACAGGAAATATTTCACTCACCGCTATCTTCGCAGTTGATACCTACACAATTAAGGTGGAGTCTGCAGATGATACACAAGGAACAGTAAGCGTAACAAAATGAAAACAAAAAGCTTTTTAATCATAGCTATTACATGTCTGATGTTCTTCTGCCCCCTAAAGGCAGAGGAGCATACAGGCGTTGTGTGTGGTTCGTGGATTGAGATTGCTGCGCATCCTTTTAAGGACTTTCATTTTGTGAAATGGTCGGACGAAAATACCGATTCCATCCGCCAGATACAAGTACACGAGGATGCCACTTATATTGCTTTCTTTGCTGCTAATTGCGAAGAATATGCTAATTGGCCTGTAGTAGCGCTATACGATTGGTTGCTCATGGTGGATGTGAGGCAAATCAACCAAATGGGGTACTACTTCACTCCGGCAAATGTAACATGGTATCGCGTAGTAGGTGAAGCAGACGATATGCATAATGATTTCCCACAGGATGACCAAATCGTTACTACGGGCAGTTATTATCTTACACTCAATCAAAACCTATCTGGTACAGGCAATTATTACGCTGTAGTAGATGTTAGCAATGCGCAAGGAATGTTGTGCGACGGATTGATGAGAAGTGTTATTATTCAGTACGCATCTAAAACTTCGCACAAATCAGCGTTGGCACTCATGCCTTCAGCTGCACGCCCTGGACAAGATCTTAAAATAGTGGGACTCAATCCCAGCGAACAAGCAGAAATATACATCTACAGCGCTGCAGGACAATTGGTGGAGGTAATGCAGTCCACAGGACAAACTACATTCTATTTCCCTGCACAATACACAGCAGGTAGTTACCAAGTAAAAGTGGTATCACCATCTCATAATCAAGTATTACGTTACATCGTTCATAATTAGTAATCCTATGAAAAAGATTAATATCATATTAGTAGCACTCATACTGGCAAGCAGTGTGCAAGCTAAATCAAAGATTTCGTTTGGATTACAAGGCGGATTAGATCTGCCATTCATGACGAGCGAACATAAGGTAAAAACAGGAGTAGGGTACGCAACCGCATTTGAATTTGGGTACGGCTATTATTGGTCCACGAGTTACCATACAGTGGATTGGGGTATTCAGACAGGACTGATGGCTAATTTTGCATCCTCGTCCTACGAGGCAGATTTTAGTCATCAGTTTACCAATATGGATTATTTGGGTAACGAACTCCTATACACCACTTCGGGTAATGTGGGTGTACAGTCACAACGCCTCAAACTGGAATTACCTATCTTGGTGGGTATGCAAACAAAAGGTTTTGTACTCAATATAGGTCCTAAAATAGGCTTACCTGTTTGGTCACAATCCAAGCAATCATTGTCTAATCCAAATGTGGATGCGTATTATACAGCCTTTGATGTGCATGTTGTTAATGAATTAGTAACAGGCAAAGTGGATGATACACAGCTATCTCAGTCTTTCAAGAATGATGCGCCTACTTTCAATCTGCATCTCGTAGCTAAATTAGGATACGAGTGGGAATTGAAAAATAATAACGCCTTAGGTTTAGTAGCATGTATTGATTATAATGTGTGGAATACATTCGCAGGAAATAGCGCCAATCCACTGATTAAGGTGGCACCAATTACCAATCCTGCCTATCCAGTACCTACCGTTACTATCAATAATGCTGCAGAATGCGTTGCCCAACGCATCAATCCGCTTCAAGTAAGCATTTCCTTCTATTATAGCCTATACCACGAACCGTGGGGCAGAAGAAAATGGTAAATCACTCACTACTAAAAACGGAGGCAAAAAGATGCCTCCGTTTTTAGTACTTAATCGCGTCACCGTCCTCTCTATCAAGCAAAGATCCCAAGAATGTTCTTTGTTCTTTGCTTTATCTTATACTCATCTTAGGACATGGTCCCGTGATGCTACCGTGATTGGACTGAAAATCCAACACAACGAATTAATGAATTAATTGGAACGCGTTGCTGTTTTTGATTGCACAAAATACACTAAAAATGCAGAAAAATGCAGAAATATTTGGTCAATTCAAAAAAAAGTTGTACCTTTGCAGCCGTTTTGCGCGTTGTATGTGCGCATGACATGTAAAATAATTTATTAATCGCCTTTGCTGGGCAGTGGATTTGCCGCTAAATGGTACATGATAAATGACCCAATGGTAAATCGTAAATGATGTCTGTCGGCAAGGCCTAAAACAACAAACTAATGGAATACAACAGTTACAAGACAGTGTCAGTCAACAAAGCGACCGCACAAAAAGAATGGGTCGTAATTGACGCTGAAGGCCAAATCCTTGGTCGTATGTGTTCAAAGGTGGCTAAAATCCTCAGAGGTAAGCACAAACCATCTTTCACACCAAACGTAGATTGCGGTGACAATGTAATCATCGTTAACGCAGCTAAAGTTCAACTCACTGGCAACAAGTGGAATGACCGCGTATATGTACGCTACACTGGTCACCCAGGTGGACAACGCGAGTTCACACCAGCTGACCTCATGGCGAAAGGAGCAGACAAACTCGTACGCAAAGTAGTAAAGGGTATGCTTCCTAAAAACCGTCTCGGTGCTAAGCAAATTGCTAACCTCCACATCTTCGAGGGCCCAGAGCACAACATGCAAGCACAACAACCAAAACAATTAGATATCAACTCAATCAAATAAGAATAGAATATGGAAACAGTTAATGCATTAGGTCGTCGTAAATCAGCAGTAGCTCGCGTTTACGTGAATGAAGGTGCCGGCAAAATCACTATCAATGGCCGCGACATCGAGAGCTATTTCCCATCTTCTATCTTACGCTACATCGTATTGCAACCACTCAACAAACTTCAGGTTGCTGAGAAATACGACATCAAAGTGAACCTTGATGGAGGTGGATTCAAAGGACAAGCAGAGGCGCTCAGACTTGCTATCGCACGCGCACTCGTTAAAATCAATCCAGAAGATAAGGCTGCATTGAAGGCAGAAGGCTTCATGACCCGTGACGCACGCGAAGTTGAGCGTAAGAAACCAGGTCAACCAAAAGCACGCAAGCACTTCCAATTCAGCAAGCGTTAATACACAAACAACAATCCAAATCGTGTGGAATCCAAAAGGACTACCACACGATTGTTTTGGTTGCTTAAAGGTATATACACACCTGTGCGCGTAATTAATAATGTATCATGCGCATGAAAAGCGAACCAAAATAAAAGGAAATTTAATCAATAAACTAACTAACATTACAAATCAAATGAGAACAAATTTTGATCAATTGCTCGAGGCTGGAGCACATTTCGGCCACTTGAAACGCAAATGGAACCCTGCAATGGCACCATATATCTATATGGAGCGCAATGGTATCCACATCATCGACCTCAACAAAACAGTTGTAAAAGTAGAAGAAGCTGCTGAAGCACTTAAGAACCTCGCTAAGAGCGGTCGCAAGATCCTTTTCGTTGGAACTAAGAAACAAGCACAAGAAGTGGTAGCTAACCGCGCTAAAGAGGTTGCAATGCCATACATCACAGAGCGTTGGGCTGGTGGTATGCTCACCAACTTCCCTACAATCCGTAAGGCTGTGAAGAAAATGGGTCAAATCGATAAGATGATGACTGATGGTACACTCGAGAACGTTTCTAAGCGTGAGAAACTCCAAATCACTCGTCAACGCGAGAAACTTGAGAAGAACCTCGGTTCTATCGCTGACCTTACACGCCTTCCAAGCGCTGTATTCGTAGTAGACGTGATGAAAGAGCATATCGCAGTTGCTGAAGCTAACCGTCTCGGTATTCCTGTATTTGGTATCGTAGATACTAACTCTAACCCAAATAACATCGATTTCGTTATCCCAGCTAACGATGACGCTACAAAATCTATCGACACCATCCTCGCAGCAGTTTGCTCTGCTATCCAAGAAGGACTTGAGGAGCGCAAGGTAGAGAAGGCTGACGAGAGCGCAGCTGAAGCACAAACCAACGCAGAAGCACCAGCACCAAAAGAGCGTCGTCAACGCATCCGCAAAGCTGCTCCTAAAGCAGAAGAGCCAAAAGCAGAAGAGGCTGCTGAATAATTAATAATTAATATCATTAATTCTTAACTCATTACAACAATGGCTGTAACATTAGCTGATATTAAAAAACTGCGTGACATCACTGGCGCAGGTATGATGGATGTAAAGAAAGCACTCGAGGAAGCAAATGGCGATTTCGAGGTTGCGAAGGATTTACTCCGTAAGCGTGGACAAGCAATCGCAGCAAAGCGTAGCGATAGAGAAGCATCTGAAGGATGCGTACTCGCTAAAGTAAAAGATAACTTCGGAGCTATCGTAGCTGTGAAGTGCGAAACTGACTTCGTAGCGAAAAATGCTGACTTCGTAGGTATGGTTAAACTCATCCTCGATGCAGCACTCGATAACAAAGTACAAGATTTTGAGGCACTTAAGAACCTTAAGATTGGTAACTTCACAGTTGCTGAAATCATCACAGAGCGCTCTGGCGTTACTGGAGAGAAGATGGAATTAGCATACTACACCTGCCTTGAAGCTCCTGTAGTAGACGCTTACAACCACCTCGGCAATAAATTGAGCTCACTCGTAGCTGCTAACGAAGGCGCTGACCAAGAGACAGTTCACGGCATCTCTATGCAAGTAGCTGCTATGAACCCAATCGCACTTGACGCTGATCATGTTTCTGAGGAAATCAAGCAAAAAGAGCTCTCTGTTGCTACTGAGAAAACGAAACAAGATGAGATCAACAAAGCTGTTGAGAATGCAATCCGCAAAGCAGGTATCAACCCAGCTCACGTAGATTCTGATGACCACATCGAGTCTAACCAAGCTAAGGGATGGATCACAGCTGAGCAAGCACAACTCGCACGCGAAATCAAGGCTACCGTTGCTGCTGAAGCAGAGGCTAACCTTGAGAAGATGGCTAAGAAAATCGAGATGATTGCACAAGGTCGTCTTGGTAAGTTCCTCAAAGAGAACACACTCGTTGAGCAAGCTTATATCATGAGCGAGTCTAAGGAATTAGTGAAGGATGTACTCAAAGCAAAAGGTGTACAAATCACTGAATTCCAACGCATTACTCTCTCTGCAGAATAATTCGTCACTCAGATGATAATAGAAAAGAGAACTCACACGAGTTCTCTTTTTTTTATCTATATCATTTATAATCTCACTACTTAATTCTCACTACTCATTACTCTTTGCGCGGCAAACATCGCAATGCCCACAAGTAGGAGCATCTTTCTCGTCGAAATAAGCTAATAACAACTGCTCGCGGCAATATAATTCTTGCTCAGCATATTCAACCATTGATTGCATCTTATCCGCAAACTGCGTTTGACGATTCTCGTAGATAGAAGGGGATATATACACATCATCCACACGCTCTTGTGTCATTTCTACACTACATCCCACAGAACGCGGAATATATGTAATGATACCACGCTGAGCAAGCGAAACCAATAAGGAATGAATATCCGCCTTGTCAGCTTCACGAATATATTGTAATTCAGTATGTATGCCAGGATAATTACGCATCAATAATTCCAATATATCCATTTGCTCCTTAGATAAATTATATTCATCTAATTGTCGGCGCGCCACCTTGATGCAAACACGAGGTAAGGTCTCGTGCTCTTCTTCAAAATAAATATATCCCGCTTGTGTGAGTATATGTAGTGCAGAGTAGGTTTGTAGGATCGGTAATCGCATCACATGGCATAACTGATCCATATGTAACGCAAAGCGATGCCCCAAACCACTACCTAAACCTATCTGCAAGAAATCACAAGTCTTGTGATATACATCTATTATAAATTCCTTGGGAGGGTAGGTATCCACTACGCGCTTACGCGCTTTTTGCTTATCCTTATCATTATAGAGCAATACGGCAAAAGCAGTCAAGCCATCACGCCCGGCACGACCAGCCTCTTGATAATAACTCTCTATACATGACGGCAAATCATAATGAATAACCAATCGCACATCCGCCTTATCAATACCCATACCAAACGCATTCGTAGCCACAATGACGCGTGTCTTACCTTCTTTCCAATTTTGCTGACGCTCGTAGCGCTCACGACTGGTCAATCCTGCATGGTAATAATCAAAAATAGGTTTATCGTTCGAACCACGCAAAGAAGGTATATCATTCAGATAATCAGATAGTTCCTTCGCTCGCTTTCTATTACGCACATAGATAATTGCACTTCCTGCTACACGACTCAATATATGCACTATTTGCTCTTCTTTCTTATCCGTTTTGCGAACAATATACTGCAGATTATCGCGATGAAAAGACTTGCGTAGCACATTTTTTTGTGCAAAACCTAAGCGCTCTTGTATATCATCTATTGTATCTGGTGTAGCCGTCGCTGTTAATGCCAATACAGGTACATCCGGTAATAAAGCACGAATAGCACTTATCTGCAAATAAGATGGACGGAAGTCATATCCCCATTGGGAGATACAATGTGCCTCATCCACAGCAATAAGACCAATCGGTAGTTTCGCCAAACGCTTGCGAAACTCTTCGCTTTCGAGGCGTTCTGGAGAGCAATATAAGAAATGATAAGGACCAAACTGACAATTATCCAAAGCCACACGCTGCTTATCCCAATTCATACCCGTATAGATAGCTGCCGAATGAATGCCATGCGCGTAGAGATTATCTACTTGATCTTTCATCAGCGCAATTAATGGCGTGATGACCAAACACAAACGCTTTTCTTCATTCTGATGAGCCATCACAAGAGTAGGGACCTGAAAGCAGATACTCTTACCGCCACCTGTGGGCAATAATGCCAATGTATCACGACCCGCAAGCACAGATTGAATGATTTCCGCCTGTAAGGGACGGAAATCATCGTAACCAAAATACCTATGTAATACCTCGTGTGGGGTCATTTATCCCTGATTATTACTTAATTAACTTAAGTGCTGTACGGACACGCTTGAGAGTCTCTTCTTTACCCAATACATCGGTTATATTCCAGATATGCGGGCCGCGTGCAGCACCCACAAGGCAAATACGGAATGCATTCATCACAATACCTACGCCATATTCTTTCTCTGCAATCCATGGCATCACCACATCGTCCAAATGCCAGCGAGTAATGGTATTACCATTATCATCAGTTGTCTCATACCACTTATGCCAATCTGTCTCGCTTACATTCTCTAATACCGATAATAACTCTTCCATATGGCGAGGACTATCTTCTTTCCAGCGCTTCTTGAGTGATTTCTCATCATACTCAGTTGGTGCCACGAAGAAGAAATTAGTCTGCTCCCATAATTCAGGCACAAAGTTTACACGCTCTTTGGTGAGACCAATAACTTTTGCAACCATCTCTAAATCAGCATTTTCTATTCCCTTCGCTTGCAGAGTAGGGAGGAACATCTGCGCCAATTCTTCGTTCGTACGGAACTGCAAGTATTGGTGGTTAAACCACTTGCCTTTTTCGTAATCAAACTTAGCACCCGCTTTGCTTACACGGTCCAATGAGAACTGCGCAATCAGTTCGTCCATGGTGTACATCTCTTGGTCACCTGTTCCGTGCCAACCTAATAATGCCAAGAAATTGATAACTGCTTCGGGCAGATAACCGCTCTCGCGATAACCGCTACTAACCGTTCCATCCTTCTCATTATGGAATTCTAATGGGAAGACAGGGAAACCCAGACGATCACCATCACGCTTACTCAATTTACCATTTCCATCAGGCTTGAGCAGCAGTGGAAGGTGAGCAAAAGCAGGCATCGTATCTTCCCAACCCAACGCGCGATAAAGAAGTACATGGAGTGGGGCAGAAGGCAACCATTCCTCGCCACGGATAACATGACTAATCTCCATCAGATGGTCGTCCACTATATTGGCCATATGATAGGTAGGCAGGTCGTCTGCTGATTTATACAACACCTTATCATCCAATATATTACTATTGATCACCACCTCGCCACGAATTAAATCGTGTACATGTATATCTTCGTTTGGTTCTACTTTAAAGCGAACGACATATTTCTCTCCTTTTTCTATGTATTCGCTCACTTCTGCTGCGCTCATAGATAAGGAATTGCGCATCTGCAAGCGCGTGCGTGCGTCGTATTGGAAATTAGCAATCTCGGCGCGCTTTGCTTCTAATTCAGCGGGTGTATCGAAGGCGATATAGGCATGACCGCTTTTCAATAACTGATCTACATACTGATGATATATCTCGCGGCGCTCGCTCTGACGATAAGGACCATGATTGCCTTTACCATTAGGAGCGTCCAAACAAATACCTTCATCTATCTCAATACCCAACCAATCCAATGCTTCTATGATATATTGCTCTGCGCCTGGCACAAATCGGGTGGAATCCGTATCTTCGATACGAAGCAACATATCTCCCCCGTGCTGGCGAGCAAATAAATAATTGTACAATGCAGTACGCACACCACCGATGTGCAACGCGCCAGTAGGACTCGGCGCAAAACGAACTCTGACTTTTCTTTCCATATATGTGTATGTTGTATATTATACAAACCTTTGCGGCTGCAAAGGTAATGATTTTTATGCATATATGCAAACATTTGCAAAAAAAACTAAATATTTTCTCGCGCGCTTGCGTATGTCAAAAAAAAGCAGTACCTTTGTAGCGTATTTTGAAATTTATTAAATATCATACGAGAAATCGTATATTGTATTCAACTAATTCTAAATAATTATAGTAATGAAACCAACACACATTGAGCACTTAGGCATTGCAGTTACTTCTTTAGAAGAAGCTATGCCGTTCTTTGAGTTTTTAACAGGCGGCAAATGCTACAGCATTGAGGAAGTAGCAGACCAAAAAGTTAAAACTGCTTTCTTTAAGGTAGGCGAAGTAAAAATCGAGCTTCTTGAGCCTACTTGCCCAGAGTCAACTATCGCTAAATTTATTGAGAAAAATGGAGGACGCGGTGGTATTCACCACGTGGCTTTCAATGTAGAGAATGTAGCAGAGGCATTGGCAGAGGCAGAGGCAGCAGGTCTCCAGCTTATTGACAAGGCTCCACGCAAAGGCGCTGAGAACCTTATGATTGCTTTCTTGCATCCAAAATGTACAAAGGGAGTATTAACTGAATTGTGCGAACAACCAAAATAATATATTTTATGGATCAAGCTAAATTAGATAAATTGATTGAGAACCGCGAAAAAGCGATGGCTGGTGGCGGCGAGGCTGCCATTGCTAAGCATCATGCCAAAGGTAGTTATACCGCTCGTGAGCGTATCAACATGCTTTTGGACGAAGGTTCTTTTGAAGAAGTAAACATGTTCCTTACCCATCGTTGCCACGATTTCGGTATGGAGAAGAAAGTATTCCTTGGTGATGGTGTAGCAGTTGGTTCTGGTACTATCGATGGTCGCCTTGTTTTCGTTTTTGCACAGGATGCTACTGTTATCGGTGGTTCTTTGAGTGAGACCATGGCGCTTAAGATTTGTAATGTGATGGACCAAGCTATGAAGCTCGGCGCACCTATCATCGGTTTGAATGACTCTGGTGGTGCTCGTATCCAAGAAGGTGCATGCGCACTTGCTGGATATGCAGAGATCTTCGAGCGTAACATCCTCGCATCTGGTGTAGTGCCACAGATCAGCGTTATCTTTGGCCCTTGCGCAGGTGGTGCTGTGTATAGCCCTGCTTTGACCGACTTCATCATGATGACAGAGCAGAACTCATACATGTTCATTACTGGACCAAAAGTAGTAAAAGCCGTTACCGGTGAAGATGTAACCGTTGAGCAATTAGGTGGCGCTAAAGTACACTCTACTAAATCAGGTGTTACACACTTCGTGGCTGCTACCGAAGAGGAAGCATTAGCTGAAGTACGCCGACTCGTTTCTTTCATCCCACAGAATAATATGGAGGAAGCTCCTGTGATGGAGTGCACAGACGATATCACACGCGTGGATGATGTGCTCAATGAGATGGTTCCTGCTGATCCTAATAAACCATACGATATGAAGCAAATCATCACCACTATCGTGGACAATGGTGACTTCATGGAGGTACAAAAAGATTATGCTAAGAATATCATCTGCGGTTTCGCACGTTTCAATGGTCGCTCTACTGGTATCATCGCCAATCAACCAAGTTGGTTAGCAGGTGTGCTTGACTGCGATGCAAGCCGTAAAGCAGCACGTTTCGTACGCTTCTGCGACGCATTTAACATCCAAATCCTTACCCTCGTTGATGTTCCTGGATTCCTCTGCGGTACAGGTCAAGAGTACGCTGGTATCATCGATCACGGAGCAAAACTGATGTTCGCATACGGCGAAGCAACTGTGCCAAAAGTAACCATCACCGTTCGCAAGTCTTACGGCGGAAGTCATATCGTGATGAGCTGCAAGCAATTACGTGGTGATATGTGCTATGCATGGCCAAACGCAGAAATCGCTGTCATGGGAGCAAGCGGCGCTGTGGGTGTGCTACAAGCAAAAGCTATCAAGGCTATTGAAGACCCAGCAGAGCGCAAAGCATTCATCGCTGAGAAAGAAGCGGAATACAAAGATTTGTTTGCAAGTCCATACCAAGCTGCAAACCGCGGATATATTGATGATGTGATTGAGCCACGCAATACACGTGCACGCATCATCCGTGCATTCGAGATGCTACAAACAAAGCGCCTCACTAATCCGCTCAAGAAACACTCTAACATCCCATTGTAATTATGGCTCTTTTAGCAATCACATCTCAGACTTGGATAGTTACTGGACTCGGATTTGGTATCGTCTTGATCGTTTTGTTTGGATTGGTATTTATCATGCAATTCTTAGGATGGAGTATGCAGAAAATGACTGCGCCTAAGGCACCCAAACAAGCGAAACCAGCGAAAGCAACTCCAGTTGTGCAGTCGGCTGTTCCTACTGATGAAGGAACAAAGGCAGCCATAGCCATGGCGTTGTCTGAGGCAAGCGATGACGACAAGGTCGCTGTCGCAATGGCTTTATACCTATACATGGGTAAAAATCATGACATTCCTACAGCTACTATCGCACCACAAGCAAGAAACACAGCTTGGAATGCAAAATCCATAGGAATGAATAACAAGGGATTTTGATAAGTTATCTAATAAATAAAACGATTTGTAAACAATAAAACAATACAACAATGAAAGAATTCACATTTAAAATCAACGGTGCTGAATATAAATGCGCTGTAGTAGAAATAGAAGCTGGTTTAACTAATGTAACCGTTAACGGCAAAACATACCAAGTAGAAACAGAGAAGCCTGCTGCGCCAGCACCAAAACCAGCCGCTCCAAAGGCAGCTCCTGTAGCAGCACCAGCACCAGCGCCTGCACCAGCAGCAGAACCAAAAGCTGCAGCTCCTGTAGCAGCAGATGGCGTTAAGGTAAAGAGCCCACTGCCTGGATCTGTAATCAAAGTGGTAGTGACTGAAGGACAAGCAATTAAGAAAGGCGATACGCTGCTCGTTCTCGAGTCTATGAAGATGGAAAACCCAATCATGGCAGAGCAAGATGGTACTGTTAAGCAAATTGTTGTTGCTGCAGGTCAGAATGTAATGCAAGATGATGTTCTTCTTGTACTTGGATAATCAATAAATATAAACTAATTATTAGTAATCATGGAAATTTTGGAGTTTTTCCAAAGCATGGGTTTTATGCAAATGAGCTGGCAGCAGGGCGTGATGCTCTTAATCAGTTTCCTTTTGCTTTACCTTGCTATTAAAAAGGAATATGAACCACTTCTCCTTTTGCCTATCGCATTCGGTATGTTGCTAACCAACTTACCTGGTGCTGGCATGTTCCATACCGAACTCTGGGATGCCTTCCTTGATCCGGACAGCCCTGCATACCATTCGTATGGAGCGATTTTAAAAGGTGCAGGATTATTGGATGTGCTTTATATTGGTGTGAAAGCAGGTGTGTATCCTTGCTTGATCTTCATCGGTGTAGGTGCCATGACGGATTTTGGTCCACTCATCTCTAATCCTAAATCATTAATGTTGGGTGCTGCAGCACAAATAGGTATTTTCGTTACTTTCCTTTGTGCTAACGCAATGGGATTCACACCAGCTGAAGCAGGTTCAATTGGTATTATCGGTGGTGCAGATGGACCAACCAGTATTTTCTTAACATCAAAGCTTGCTCCGCACTTGTTAGGCCCTATCGCTATCGCGGCTTACTCATACATGGCACTTGTGCCTGTTATTCAACCACCTATCATGCGCGCACTCACTACCAAGAAAGAGCGTGCTATCAAGATGGGACAGTTGCGTCAAGTAAGCAAAACAGAGAAGATTGTATTCCCAATCATTATCACAGCTATCGTAGCACTCATATTACCAGACGCAGCACCATTGATTGGTTGCTTGATGCTCGGTAACTTGATGAAAGAGTGTGGAGTAGTAGATCGCTTGAGCAAAACAGCACAAAACGAACTGATGAATATCGTGGTTATCTTCCTCGGTTTGTCTGTTGGTGCAACGGCTACTGCTGCAAGCTTCCTCAATGTGAAGACACTCATGATCTTATCTATGGGTATCGTAGCATTTGGAATGGGTAGTGCTGGTGGTGTATTGCTCGCTAAGTTTATGAACCTCTTCCTCAAGGAGAAGATCAACCCACTCATCGGTTCTGCTGGTGTATCTGCAGTACCTATGGCAGCGCGTGTGAGCCAAACGGTTGGACAAGAAGAGAATCCTTCTAACTTCTTGCTCATGCATGCGATGGGACCAAACGTAGCGGGTGTCATCGGTTCAGCTGTCGCAGCGGGTGTACTGCTTGTGATGCTTGGGTAATAGATAGACGCTAATCACATTATTCATGAATAATCGTAAGATTGGAACAATAGTACTGATAATAGCCATGTTATGCGTGGCTATTTCAGTATTATTTACCAATAATCTTGCACGACAACTCGAGCAAGAAGAACGCAAAAACATGGCTATATGGGCGGAAGCTACACGCCAACTTATTTTTGCAGATAATGACGCAGACATCGATTTTGTCACATCAATCATCGAGGGAAATACCACTATTCCTGTATATATATGTGATACGGTAGGTAATATCCTCGCTCATCGTAATGTGGCAGATACACAAACCAAAACACTAATACCTGAAGACCATCACGGACCAATAGAACTACAAATAGCAGAAAATAATATGCAATATATCTATTGGGATGATAGCAATTTGCTTACCAGTTTGCACTATGTGCCCTATGCACAGTTTGCACTTATCTTTATCTTTATTGCTATTGCAGTAGGAATGATGTTTACTGCACAGCGTAGCGAGAAAGACAGACTATGGGTGGGATTGAGCAAAGAAACAGCACACCAATTAGGCACACCCATCTCTTCGTTAAATGCATGGCAGCAAATACTCATGGAGAAATATCCAGAGGATACCTATGTACCACAAATGAAGAAGGATATCAATAGACTGCAAATTATTGCCGATAGATTTCAAAAGATAGGAAGCGAAACCGAACTGAATGAGATGGATTTCATTCCTGTTGTCGAAGAGGCTATTGCCTATATTCGTGTGCGTACAAGTAATAAGATTACTATAGAGGACTCAGCCATCAAAGGCATAAAGCGTGTGGTGGCACTTAATGCACCTCTAATGCAATGGGTAATAGAGAATATACTCAAAAATGCATTAGATGCTATTCAAAACGAAGGTAAAATAACCATCACTATCTGCGAAAACGAACATGATGTCATGCTCGATATAACAGATAGTGGCAAAGGAATGGACGTAAAAACACAGCGCCATATCTTTGACCCCGGGTTTACTACGAAAGAAAGAGGGTGGGGATTAGGTCTACCATTAGCTAAGCGTATCGTTGAGCAATACCATGGAGGCAAACTCCTGCTCAAGCACTCGCAGCAAGGAGTCGGTTCTACCTTTCGAATCGTCCTCAAAAAGCCCGAAAACAGTTGAACCACTTCCACTCATACAAGCATAGAGAGCGTTTGCGTCCTGCAAGCGCTTTTTTATTGCCGCGATAGAAGGATGAAGAGGAAAAACAGTCTGCTCAAAATCATTGACAAAGATAGAAGGGTAGGAAGTAAGTAGTTCCTTGAGATGAGAATTTGACTGCACCTTTTCAAGAATAGCATTAGCTGCCTCCGGATGACGAATAATACCGCCATAAGCCTCCTTAGTAGAAACACCTTCATTAGGCTTGATCATCAGAATACGCAATCCGCGCATATCCAAATCTATTGGCAATAACTCATCGCCTATACCGCTTGCATAACATGGTGTATTGTATATGAAGAATGGACAATCGGCGCCCAAAGAACGAACCTCTGCCGCCAATTGCTCTTTGGTCAATCCTAATGAGAATAGTTCATTAAGCGCAATAGCCATATGCGCCGCATCGCTACTACCGCCACCCAAACCCGCACCAAAAGGTATTTGCTTGCGAAAACGAATATGTACCGGACCAATAGATGCGTACTTAGCCGCCATCTGACGGTAACAACGAATAATCAGATTATCATCATCGTGGCAATCTACCGCAATCCCTTCTTGCACAAACCCGAATACATCAGATCTATTTACCTCTAATTCATCATGCAGCCCATAAATAGGTACGAAGATGGTTTCTATATTGTGATAACCATCTTCGCGCTTATTCAGCACTCGCAAACCTATATTTATCTTGCAATTAGGGTAGAGTAGCATTGTGTTTGTGTAGGGGACTAGCTTACTAGGGAACTAGGGAACTAGCAACTCGTTAAACATTAACTCGTTAAACATTAACTCATTAAACATTAACTCATTAAACAGTATCCATAAAGGAACGCTGCACTTTATTAAAGACAACTATTCCAATACCCAAAAGGATGGTCATGAATACGAAACTATAACCGAGCATCCACCAATCGTGTTGACCAACACCTAAGAAACCATATTTGAAGAACTCAACGATACCGGTTAGCGGATTGAGCTTCATCACAAATAATATCTTCTCATTGGTAATCGTGGATAATGGATAGATAACTGGCGTGGCGTACATCCAAAGACTCACAAAGAAACCTAATAACAACTGCAAATCACGGTATTTAGTGGTCATACTTGAGAATAAAATACCAAATCCTAATGCCAATCCAGCTAACATCGCCACTAATACAGGGAATAACAAAGCATACCAGTTCGGGCAGATGTGTACATCCGTAAAGAGCACATAATAGAGATAGACGCATATAAATAGACCGAACTGAATACCAAACCGCACTAAATTACTGATCACATCGCTTAATGGCGTCACTAATCGTGGGAAATACACTTTACCAAATATACCAGCATTCGATACGAATGTATTACTGGTCTTATTGAGGCAATCAGCAAAATATTGCCAAAAACTGATACCAGCCAAGTAGAATAATGGCTGTGGCAAACCATCTGTAGATATCTTGGCAATACCACCAAAAACAACCATATACATCACGGTCGTCATCATCGGTTGGATAAGATACCATAATGGTCCCAAAACAGTCTGCTTATACTGCGTAATAATATTGCGTTTAACGAATAGCATCATCAAATCGCGATAACGCCAAATCTCCTTAAAATCAACACTTAGCAACTTATCTTTGGGCTTGATGACGGTGGTCCAATCTTGCTCAACTTGCTTTATTTCTTCCATAATAATATTTAAAAATAATGAGTTAACGAATTAATGAGTTCGCGCTTAGCGTTGCTGTTTTTGAAGCGTAGCGCTTTTTTGTTAGTGAGTACAACGAACGCGTTTTTGTGAGCAGCCCATCGTGCCCGTTATGGGTCACGATTAAGCGGAAAGAGAATATTAGCGGGCTGCAAGTTTGCTTGCGAGCCGATAATAGGTGATTTACGCTCAAGGCCGCGTAGGCCAATAGCCATGCGGACGATAGGCTGCGAGTTTTTGATTAACTCAAAAAAATTGTTTTTGCCAAACGCGACTGCAAAGATACTCATTTTTACGCACATACGCAAACCTTTTATTAAAAATTCTAATATTTTAACTCAGTACTTGCATATATCACAAAAATATTGTACCTTTGCACATTATTTGGCAACAAATATATGTATCATATTTTAATCGGAATTATGCTTGATAAGAAATTTACAAAATATACTTGTTTTTGCACTTTTTTTTGTGTATTACTTGCATATATGAAAAAATTTAATTATTCGCGCGTACACGCGCAAGGTCAACACAACAACAACGCCAAGAGGCGTCAGCTCAGTGGCTCGTAAGCACTGCTCACGCTCGCACTTAGAATTAAATAAATTCTTCGTTTGCTCGGGCCCAGCACTTCCGAGGCGCTCACTGCGCGACGCTAGATTAGTTTTAGTGGACACAATCATCAACGTGGTGAGATTGATATAGTATTGATATACTTAATTTGACAACTTAGTGTCAATGGGCATTTATTCACCAAGAGGGGTTGCCCCGCTTTTTGGGAAAAAGCGGTCAACAAAAACGTATATTTATCCGCTCAAACCGCGGAGGGAATACCGTTCGGGGTGACGGCTGAAAATATAGCCTACTTTCGCACGCGCGCGTGCTACGTCCAATTTCATACGGCTTATATTTCAGCCTTGGGAAAGGCTTTAATATTTTAGAAATTTAGAAAGAATATCACACACGCAGAGCGGTGTTTAGTTACACGCAAAGCGGTTAACATTATTATATTATGAATTTAGAAGATTTAAACAAAAAATTAGGCACACTACTTAAAGTATGCCTAAAATTTGGTTGCTTAAGTTTCTTAATTATGTACGCGTTAGTAGTTATTATGTATTTATTTGCCGAGTAAACCTTTGAAAGGTGTAACAGCGTCGATACATCTATCAAGCGTCCAAATGATTTTCTTTGCAGTTTCTGCGCGACTTCCGTAGAAACGAGCCTGATCACGCTCTTCCATTGCTTTGAGATTTTCAGCCAATGCAATAGCCTCTGCAGCCTCTTTTTTATTTTGAAAACCTACATCACGGAGAATCTTTTCATAATTTTCTTTATCAATTTGCAAATTACCTTGCTTTACTTGATTTGCAAGGATTTCCAATCGTCTCATAAATGTTTGCTCACGTTCACTTAAATCACGATTTTTGATAAGAAAATCTATATCAGCAGCACGATTTTCATTGCGCATGCTATTTGTAACACCAAGATATGCAAGGACATTGTCACGAGAGGACGCACGAGCGTTAGTCCATTCTGCAACATCGTTCAATTTTAACTTATCTATTAACTCCTGTTCGGACTTAATATCATTCAAGTTAATCTTGAACTCTGCAGCACGTCTGTTAATGATAGCACGAAGTGCGTCAGTTTGTTTTGCGGTCTCTCTATCATACTGACGAGCCTCAAAGTCACCTGTTTGGATAGTAGCCTCACGAGCGGCCTGTGCTTTCGCCAATTCTAATTGCTCGCGCTTAATGTCGTTATCTAACCTCATACTTTCAAGTTGCTGCTTAATCATTGCAGACTGCTGCGCGTTGGAAGGTATTCCACCGATACGCTCAGCGAGTGCAGCAAAGTCTAAATTTGGTGACTGCATTTGCGCACTTTGCATAACAGGGGCGGAATAACTTCCACCACCTGCTAAAGATTGCAAAGCAGCACTTTTAGACATACCTGCAGCCATCATGTTAGCAACCTGTCGCGTAGGCAAAGAACGTTTGTATGCGAGTTCGGCTTGCTCTGCATTCGCTTGATTCGTTTTATCAACCGCAGCGAGATTCGCCTCATTCGTTTCACGCGTTTGCTTTGCTTGTACTCCAAGACCGATGGCGGAGACAAGAACACCTAACAATGCAAATATCCAAGACATACTACTTCAAGATTTTAGATGGAACAGGGACAGGACGCTCCCAACCATAACGGAATGAAACATCCGAGCGGAAGAGGTCTTCAAAGCGGTCTTCAACTACGAACATATCCAGGCGAGGCCAACAATGCACGAAAATGTAGTTTAACTTTGCCTCTTCGTACAAGTCAACATCATAAAAGCCGAAGTTGCGACCGAATGTTAGATAATTCAAATCGGTTAACATACGTCCATGCTGCTCATCCTGTGATGATTTCAAATCGTAGTAGCGACCTTGATAGCCAAAGACTGCAAGGGCGTTGCGGTCATTATTGAAAGGAGATTGACCACCACGAGGCACTAGACCTGTTAACTCAGCGTTATAGACTGCGTCAAAGCCAAGTTGGGCAAACTCAGGCCAATAGTAGTCAAAACGATTTTGACGGAGATAAAGACGATTAATTCCGTTTGGATAGGATGGGATAGGCATAATAGTCATAAATGATATACACAAACCATGCTGCTCTACAAAATAGTTGACATCTGCGAGGTCATGCTGATTATCAGCATATGCAACAGCAGTTTTTTCACCTGCAATCTGCTCAGCAGTGGTAGTGTTGTTAACTACAACATTAATGGCTACTTGTGTGCGACCTGCTGCAAGAAGTTCAGGTACAACCATCTCTTGTGCGGAGAGTTTCACCATAAATGATGAATATACAACATCATCGTACTCAGTTCCGAGCGTTAGGCGTTTAGACACCCAAGATGCAAGACGTTTAACACGCTCAAAGAGGTCAAGGGACAAGAAACTATCACCGACATAATCCTCTCCATCACTAAGAGAAGTAGAGAGGTAGCGCGATGGCACTTGATAAGTAACATCACCGACTTTAATCTCAGTAACGGACATATCACCCATATCACCATTACCTAAAGAAGTATCGTTCAACTGAACAGATTCAGCCTTAAACTCGTTAGAGTTATTGAGTTGACCAAGTTCAACAGGAACAACAAAGTTTCCATCACCTGTGTTAGTAAGAGCAGTAGTGAAGGTATCTTTAAACCAACAACGCTGACGAACCAGGAGACACATAAACATTTCACTTTCGGAAATTGTACTGCTGCGCATATACTCCTCGGGGTCAAAGGCGTTTGTTTCTATAAGTTGGTCACGATAGTTCCAATACCATACCCAATAAGCGGCACGGAAAGGCATCCAATTTATAGGAATTTGCGACATGTAGTCAATAGGAGTGTACTCTTGCGGTTGTGCATTTTCACCATATTTGCTAGGGTTATGAGCCTTGAAGATTTCAGTAAGAGTCTCTTTCCAATCGTGCATTACTGCACCGAGGTAATCAACTTGTGAAGACGGACCGAAGAAGAAATTGAGCATATCAGCATAATACTTGATTACTGCTTGTGTGAGTGATGAATTAATATCATCCAAATCAGGACCTTCAGGCTCTATTTCTTGAATTAACTTGAAATTTTCTTCCATGCGTTCAATAAGAGGGGTAAGGATGTCCAAGACCTCAAAGTAGTTACCATATTCACGGATTTTATCTATATACTGCTGATTGTATTGATCTAATGATTGAATATCCAATTCTGAGACATATATATCCGGATTTTGCTCATGTGTTACTATAACGCGTTTGAATTCTTCTGCAGTTGGGAGGATACCATACTCAGTAGATAAAGTGTTATAGAGTTGACGGAGGGTCACGGATGGCATATTTTCGTCAAATCCTTTTTTACCTGTGAAAAAGCGGTGTGATTTATCCCAAATAACATTATAAGGGATGAAAAATGTTTCTTCTTTCTGCACCATATTAGCCATAAGAGGGGCAGCAAGAGGCTCAAAGTTAGTAACGATGTGGACACTACCTTCTAATTTATCACCAGGGTACACTTCGCGTACGCGAGTAGGAATAATTGCACCAAGTTTACCTGTAAGGTAATTATGATTACTTAAATCAAAAGCAGAGCGAGGGACTGAGGTGAGGTCAATTTGTTCAACCATTGCACCATTTGATTTCATTCTATCCATAACGATTAATTTTGTTTAGTTGCGGTATAACTTTCAATTGTTTTTGTTTGGATGATTACGGATGTATCACCTTTGTGATAGGTTTCAGCAGTTGTGGTTACATTGCGGACTGCGTGACATGATGTGAGACCAAAAGAAGCGGCAAGAACACCAAGAGCAGCAAGCAAGCCTGCGATGATTGATTTAATAATAAGTTTTTTAGTTACTACTTTCATAAATGTGCGTTTTTTTAAGATTAATTACTTGTATAAAACTCTCATGAGAGACTTATATACCTAAATTTAGTACTTTTTTTTTAAGATTTTATAATCTGCGACCTGTACGAGTGACGCGGATTTTAGGGGATTTTTTACTTTTCATTTTGATTTGTGTTTTGAGGTTGTTTAATAGATGAGACTTTAGAGATACGTTTGCCTGAGGTGTGGAGTTCTACAAAGGCGTCAAAGGCGTCAGTATTTCTTTTGTCTATTGATGAGAGATGGGCGGTTGTAGGAACTGCGCCAAAGGTCATCGGATTTTGTTTTACTTTAATAGGAATACCTGTCACTATAGATGTAACTATATTTACTACAGGCATGTCCTGTGTGGGGTCAGTTGAGGATGGAATAGAGTTGCGCATAAAATGTGGTTTTACAATTACTTTTCCATGTTTGTTGAGTGTGCGAAATTCGTCTCTTGTCATAGTTTAGAATGTTTGATGTGAGTTTTCTATTATTATATCTTTTTTGCGTTGTGTGTCTATCATCTGCTGATAATGCTGATATACTGCTTTATTGAACTTATCGTGGTCACCTTCATACTTAATTTTTATATATTCTTCAAGTTCTTTTTGTTTACGTAGTTTGAGAGTACGAAAAGGACGGATAAAGGTATCATATAAATCAAAGACTGATGTCTCAATGAGCGAAATAGCGTTTGAAATAGCCATGCGGCCAAGTGAGTAATAAGAGCCATTTTTTAGTTTACACCAAAGAGAATAGTCATAGCCATTAAATGAATATAATATATTATCAGTAGTAGAGTAGAATGATAGTTCACTATTTTTTATATATCTTGATGTGTCGGGGTCGGGGTCATTGTATCCTTCTTTAATGATGAGTTTATCTCCATTTTTACACCAAATAGGCGCGGTAGGAGAAGACCAAGTCTCAAGAGAAAGACGTGAATCCTGAATCTCGTGGAGTAGGGTGTTAATGCGGAGCATGCGGCTGTTCGAAGAAGGTTCGGAAGTAACCTCACCAAGTGCTTTAAAAGGACAAACCATTTCTTTTGTTTTGCGCATGTAATAACGAGGGAAAGTAGCGACATCCTTTGGTAGGCCAAAGAGTCTAAAGTCCGCGTCTTTAAATCGTGATAGGTTATCCTGTAGGTATTGCAAACCGATAGCCGGTCGGCGAGAGCAAGCAATAAAGGGAGAGTATTCTTTACAATACTCTTTCCAATATTGAACATACAAGCGCTGCTCAGGTGTGATAGGGTCACATACATCCATTTCACCGAAGTCACAAAGTTTTGGAGAAGACATAGGCTTAATGCCTTTAATCTCTTGATAAAGACTTTCAAAATATTTCTTATGATATTCATATGTTTTTAATTTATCAATTATACCTGTTTTTTTGAATAAATATTTGCATACATAACGAAAGACAAAAGAACAATTTAAAGGGTTACTTTTATCGTTGGAAGTAGTTCCATTTTCTACAAGGTCGTTATAGTCAACGCGTCCTATTTTATAGCCTTTAATAGTCCATGCTTTTTGTATATCGTTACGAGTGATGGGAGAATTAGAGAAGATAATGATGTGGAAGTGGGGGCGCGAATGTGCAGTACCATATTCGCCACACCCGAAATACTGATAGTGCACACCTGTGTTTTTACGCAGACGTTTGTGAAAGTCTGCAAAATGATTTTTGCATAGTACGACAGGATGAAGACCATGCTTTCCATATTTATTGATGTTATGCTCTGCTGCACCTGTTTCTGCGGCAAGCAAAGCAGCCACAGGGGAACTAATATCAAACGGAGCATAATCCAAAGAAATATAATATACATACTTAGAATAGTTTTTCTGAGAATACAAGCGAGTTATCCACTCATTAACCTTTTGCATTTTACAATGTATGCAATTACCGCAGGGTACCTGCTGCACTACATACTGCTGCGCAAATGGGTCATATATGCGCACCTTCTTAGGATTTACACATGTAGCCTCTATATATTTTGATAAATCATTTATCATTCTTTATCAATTACATCTATTGTAATTTGAGCACCTTCAGCATGATATTCATATGTAGCATATGGTTTGCTAAAGCGACCAAATGTACAACTATCATCTATAAGCAATGAGTGTTTCCAAAGAAAGTCCGAAAGAGTTTTAAACTCTTCATCTTTGTGAGAAATACAAATGTATTTCCAATCTTTTGTCATCAGTTGGAAGACATACCGCGTGCGGATAGCCTTAGAATTTCCGTGAATAGGTGTCAACATTTTTCAAAAATATTTGGATATGTTAAAAAATTGTAGTACCTTTGCGGCACTTTTGTTAATAATTGGTGCAAAGATAAGTAAAAAATTTCTAATCGGAATTATGTAAAATAACATATATGGCAAAGAAGAAAAATATAGTATTAAATAGAGAAACTATCGAGAAAGATCCATACTTTGTGCTCCCTATTCGTAATACAGTCATCTTCCCTGGTGTACTTATTCCTGTCACTATAGCACGCAAGAAAAGTATTGCACTCGTTAATTATGCTATTGAGAAGAATAAACACCTGGTTGTTTTGACGCAGAAAGATAGTTCGGTGAATGACCCCATTTACAACGACCTACATAAAATGGGCTGTCTCATTTCTATTCATCAGCTCATCCCTACGCCTGGAGATAACGACTCACTCATTGCCATCGTAGAGGCACATATGCGAGTGGAAGCTATTGCTGATTATAGCCATGAAGACGGTACACCAAGTGAGCATGTCATCGTAGGAGTAGCTATTCGTGATGAAGATCTGCCACTTACAACTGATAAGCAGTTTGCGGCTACGCATGACTCGATTCGTGATTTGACCTTGCGTCTATTGGGCACTCGTGAGAACCCACCCGCTGATCTACTCATGACGATTCGTTCGCTGGATAATGCACCTTCATTGGTCAATTATGTATGCTCGGTATATGACTACCCTACAGATAAAAAGCAAGAGTTGCTTGCTATCACATCTGTAGCAGAGCGTGCTACGGAGATATTGACAATACTGGAGCGTGATAAAGAGATGGCTGATATCAAAGCCGATATTCGTCGTCGTACGCACGAAGCGATGGATAAGCAGCAACGCGAGTATTTCTTGCAGCAAGAGATAGAAACCATTAAGCAAGACTTAGGAGACACCAGTGCTGCCACCATAAACGATCTAAAGCAAAGAGCAAAGCAGAAAAAATGGTCGGAAGAGACCAATAAACTATTCAATAAGGAAGTGCAACGCCTGGAGCGCATATCCGTTCATGCACCCGACTACGCCACACAATTGAATTATTTGGAGACTTTATTAGACCTTCCATGGGGAATCTATTCGGAGGATAATTACGATCTGCGCCATGCGCAAGAGGTTCTCAATCGCGACCATTATGGATTAGAGAAAGTGAAGGAACGTATCACCGAATACATTGCTGTACAACGACAACTATCCCTTCGCAAAGACAAGGATAAGAAGAATCATCCAGTCAAGTCCCCTATCCTATGCCTCTATGGCCCTCCGGGAGTGGGAAAAACGAGTCTTGGACGAAGTATTGCAGAGGCATTAGGACGCAAGTACGCGCGCATCTCATTGGGCGGATTGCATGATGAGGCGGAGATACGCGGACATAGACGAACATATATCGGTGCGTTGCCGGGACGAATAATAGATAATATCAAAAAGTGTCAAACGAGCAACCCAGTTTTTGTACTTGATGAGATTGATAAGATTGGTGCTGATTACAAAGGCGACCCTACTTCGGCTTTATTAGAGGTATTAGACCCAGAGCAGAATACTACTTTCCATGATAATTTCTTGGATGTAGATTACGATTTGAGTCATGTGCTCTTTATCGCTACAGCTAATAGTTTGGATACTATTCCGCGTCCATTGCTGGATCGTATGGAACTCATTGAGATGACGGGATATCTGCAGGAAGAGAAAGAAGAGATTGCCAAGCGTCATCTTCTGCCTAAGGCATTAACCAATCATGGACTCAAATCCAACCAGTTGCGCTTGCGTAAGGAGGTTATCTCTTGTATAATAGATGATTACACACGCGAATCAGGTGTGCGTCATTTGGAGCGTCAGATATCGGCTATTTGCCGCAAGGTGGATACCAAATTGGCATTAGGAGAAGAATACAATGTGAGTGTTTCTATCGATGACGTGCGTGCTTATTTGGGACAACCACGTTATAGTAGAGATATATGGGAAACGAATAAATACATAGGTGTAGTAACAGGTTTGGCATGGACGCAAGTGGGCGGTGAGATTTTGTTTATAGAAACAAGTCTATCAGCAGCCAAGACTCCTACTCTTACCCTAACTGGTAATTTGGGAGATGTGATGAAGGAGTCTGCCACCTTGGCATTAGGATATGTAAAGGCGCATGCTGATCAGTTGGGTATCAATCCAGAGGATTTTGAAACTAAATCGGTACATATCCATGTGCCAGAGGGCGCTATTCCTAAGGATGGACCAAGTGCTGGTATCACGATGACAACTGCTTTAGTGAGTGCTTTCACGGGTCGATTGGTGAAGCCTCGTATTGCCATGACAGGTGAGATGACACTTCGTGGTAAGGTATTACCTATTGGTGGTGTGAAAGAAAAACTGCTCGCGGCTAAGCGAGCAGGTATCACGGATATTATTCTGTGTGAGGAGAATAGAAAAGATGTCTATGAGATATCAGATCAATACCTCAAGGGATTGAAACTGCATTTCGTGCATGATATAAGCGAAGTCTTATCCTGCGCCCTAGAGAAATAGAGAGCCCGTCCTGTAGGCGCTTGTCGCCGTCCTGTAGGGCTCTGCCCGTCCTGTAGCTCCGCGTTCTAATTAAACTCTTGATAGGTACCGTCTGTATAATAGACAACGATATTTTTAATTTCTTTTGGAGGAACTGCAATTATTTGTGGTTCCTCTTTCTTTTCTGGTGTTGCGATGGTACTTTTTCCTGCGGGTGGCAGTTTATCGAATAGCTGTGGTTCGTATCCAGGCACAGTGCGCCACATGTCTCCGTTTCCAAGTATTAGCCATTCAGGATTGAGTGTCGGATAACGGGACATGATTCGTTTCATCACATCCAGACTTGGGTTATTACGTCCTGACATCATATTACTGATGGTAGCAGGTTGTACATGTATCTGCTCCGAAAACTGTCTTGCAGATAATCCAAGTTCTTTCATCACTTGTTCTATTCTCTCTCTCTCGTTCATAGGATTAATGAATAATGTATAATGATTAGCGGTTAGCGATTAAGCGGCCTAGTTCCCTAGCAATCCTGTAGGCGCTTGTCGCCGTTCTGTAGGGCTCTGCCCGTCCTGTAGCTCCGCGTCCTGATTTGTTTATTTTCTCGGGAGGACTGCTAGTGTAACGATAGTCCGACCGAAGAGCGGAGGCAATGGTTGTACCTACGATTTAGCAGAGCGGTATCGTCTTATGCAATCCATTTGCCGAACGCGACTGCAAAGGTACAAAAAAATATCGAAATACACAAATGTGTGCGCATATTTTTGTAAAATTATAATAAACATTTGTAATTTCTGCATACTATACAAGTATTAACTTTTGTGAATTGTATATTTATACAGTCTTGTATGCTCTCATAGCATGTCTATCCAGTGGAGAGATGGATATAATAGCCTGTAATATACTAAAGTGATTTATTACGTAAGCTGCCTAAAGCGCACATTTATAGCATATTATGATTTATACAAGTAGTAAGGCATGGTAATAAGTGCCATATTACATGTTCTTGTGGAACAATATTGTATTGTTACATCAAGTAATTTGTATAAATGCTGATATATAGCAAGTTATGTGTTTGATTGTATTGTATTTTAGATATGTTTAGATGGTCTTTTTAGGGTATGTTGCATGGTAGTAGTTCTCCCCTACTCTACATGTCTATGTTTATTGTATTTTGAAAACAGATATGTATTTTTGCTTGTTTCTTTTACATTTATGTGCATTGCAATTGTGAATATAATTGGCGTATTTTGTGTTCACATTTATAGCCATTAAATTTTTGAATTTTATCTTTTATTATTTGTCTAATTGGATTATTTTGTCTACCTTTGCGGAGCGTTTGGCAACAAGATTGCGAAGACGATACCGCTCCGCTAAATCGTAAAAGCAACTTGTGCCTCCGCTCTTAAATCAAAACATCGCTACGCTAGCGTTTTGATTTAGAAAGAAGGAAAGATGCTCCGTTAGCAGTCCTCCCGAGAAAATAAATAACTATAAAAACCTACTTAATTATGCATGACAAATTTTTACATCTACTCTACCAAACGCAGGAAATAGCTTGGCGTTTGTTTACTGGGAAAGAACAATCATCTTCTCAGAGTGTGAATTATTACACGGGTGCTCATTGCGGAACCTACAGCCGCTTGCATCATACTAAACAAGAAAACATCCTATTCCATTAAACCAATTTCCCTACCTTAACTATTACAAACAACAAGGGTCACCACTTTTATGAGGTGACCCTTTCTTTATTTTAAATTAGTATTTAAGAAGGCTTTTTACTCCTTAGCAGCAAGAGGAGATGGTGTGGTATATACACGAGCACCAAGTTCTTGGTCTAACATATACAAACCATAGCTATTACCATCTAACAAACGCAGTTTATTGATGATATCCATCGCAGTCTCTTCCTCCTCTACTTGCTCATCGACGAACCAGTTCAAACGGCTCTGCGCTGCGAAATCTTTCTCATCCACAGCAATCTGCATGAGGTTGTTAATGAGCGAAGTAACCTTCTGCTCATGCTGATAAGTAGCTTCGAAAGCTGCTAATGGAGACTCCCACTCCGTTTCAACAGCAGCAATAGGTTGCAGCAATACGCGACCACCACGGCTGATGAGATAGTTGTAGAAAATCTGCGCATGGTCTTGCTCTTCCTTAAACTGGATAGCAAACCAATTAGCGATGCCCGATAAACCCTTATCATGGCAATAAGCAGACATACTCAGATACAGATAAGCCGACCACATCTCGGCATTGATTTGGGCGTTAATAGCCTCTTCTAAGCGTTTTGAGATCATAGTATTTTTGTTTAACGAGTTAATGTTTAACGAATTAATGAATTAGCGAGCTAACCTACTTGGATGGTGGGGTTGATCTTGCGGATGAGACCCTTGAGGACATCGCCTGGACCAAACTCATAGAACACCGTAGCACCATCTGCAATCATATGTTGCACCGACTGAGTCCAGCGAACGGGGTTGGTGAGTTGTGTCAAGAGGTTTTCGCGGATGATATCTGGGTTATTCTCTGCACTGGCGCTCACATTCTGATAAATAGGACAGAACGGTTTTTGGAACTCCGTTTTCAATATAGCCGCTTTCAGTTCTTCCGCTGCGGGTTGCATCAGAGGTGAGTGAAAAGCGCCACCAACGGGTAAGCGCAAGGCGCGACGCGCACCATTCTCTTTGAGTACAGGACAGATAGCATCTATGGCTTCTATATGACCTGAGATAACCACTTGTCCTGGGCAGTTGAAATTAGCAGGAACGACCTGCCTACCCTCGTCCATAGCGAAGGAACGACATATCTCTTCCACTTTCTCATCCTCCAGACCGAGTACCGCCGCCATCGTGCCAGGGTTGGCTTCACATGCAGCCTGCATCGCCTGTGCGCGCGCAGAGACAAGCAAGAGCGCATCCTCAAAACGGAGAGCTCCACAAGCCACTAATGCACTAAACTCACCCAAGCTATGCCCTGCTACCATGTCAGGACGCTCAATAGTCATGAGACGCTGTGACACCACAGAATGCAAGAAGATAGCGGGTTGCGTCACCTTGGTCTGCCTTAGGTCCTCGTCCGTACCATCAAACATGATATCTGTCAATGAGAAGCCAAGCAACCTATTGGCTGCTTGGCATAACTCCCGCGCCTCTGCATGTGCTTCATACAGATCGCGACACATTCCAGGGTACTGACTACCCTGTCCTGGAAAAACAAATGCTCTGCGCATTACACCATCAATGCACCTACAAGTGCCAAAATAGCGTAGAACTCAGGAAGAGCAGCGTAGATCATGGTATTGGTTTGTACATCGTGGCCAGCTGCAATACCTGCGATACCATTTGCACAAACTTGTCCCTGACGGATACCTGAGAACAAGCATACCAAACCAACTGCAATACCTACAGCAAAGAGTTTGAAGCCATCAACCGCAAAATCTTTGCTCATCCACATAAGGAATGCTACGAAACCGTACAAACCTTGAGTAGCAGGAAGAGCAGACAAAATCATGTAACTACTACCTTTTTCTTTGTTCTTCTTCAATGCACCTTCTGCAGCATTACCTGCGATAGTGGTACCATAAGCAGAACCAATTCCGGCAAGGCCTAACATCAAGCCCCAACCAAAATAACCTAAAAATTCATTCATAATTGTTTTTGTATTTATTGTTGTTGTTATTTTTTTTTGCTAGATTACTAGATTTCTAGAGTTCTAGATTACTAGAATTATTTCTTAAATGGTTTGTAGAGAGTGCCTTTGCCTTCGTAGCCGGCATTCTTGAAATACTCCACGAAGCTTAGACGCAATGGGTGAACGAATGCACCCAGCGCAGACATCGCAAGATTCAATACATGGCCTAATAGCAGAATGAGTATGAATGGCAACCATTGCCAGGTAGCTCCTGCTGTAGTGCCACCCATCACCATGAGCGCAAGGTCGTTAAAAGCAGCACCTAACATACCACCTGCCAAACCAAGGGCATACAGACGGATATATGAGAGCACATCACCCAAAATACCCGTAGCCATATTATAGGTATCCCATAAACCGGCACCAATATTGATAAGCGGATTACGACCTGGCGTATTGAAGATATAGATAGCCAAAGCAGATACAACACCTACGCCAATCAAGGTCCATTTGAAGATATTCTCAGGCAATACAGTCATACCTAAGATAGCCACTATCAGTCCTCCTACGATAAGCAATAACCAGCCCCATGTAGCGATATTGGCCTTGAAACCGCTTTGCTTGGTATAACAGATAGCTTTCACCACCATCGCAAGGCATATATGGAATACACCAATAAACAATGCCAATACCATTTGGATATTATATCCCATCACTTCGCCTGTCAGCATCACCGATTTGAGCGCATCAGGTACCCAAGCAGCGTCCGCCAAACTGATACCCATGAAGGTACCGAGGAAGAATCCAACTACGGTAGTACCTACACCGAGCACGGTGATGATAGGACCAAGGCCCTCAAACATAGCGATATTGAGTTTCTTCTTAGCAATCAGCAAACCGATGATAGTGAGCAATATACCATAACCGCAGTCGCCCATACACATAGCGAAGAAGAGCAAGAAGAATGGTGCCAAGATAGGCGTTGGGTCAAACTCATTATAGTTTGGCCAACCATACATACCTGTCAAACTCTCAAAGAGTTGGGTGAAGCGATTATTACGCAGCTTGATAGGTGTGGCATCTTCGTCAGTTGGGTCTTCTTGATGATAATACACTTCCTGAGCGGCTAACATAGCATTGAGAGCTTCCGTCTGATCGATAGGACAGAAACCTTCGAGCAACTTAAGACTTCCCTCAGCAATAGTATCGGTATTGATGGTAACGCGTTGCCAATCAATCTGTTGCATAATAGTCTGCAATTCCGTTTCTAAGGTAGGAATCGTAGTCTTTGCCCATGATTCAATGCGTGCATTTTGCGCCACAAGCAATCCATTGAGTCCCTCTACATCTTTCTGCAAGTCAGCAGTTGATTTAGCGCTTAGGAACTGCTCTTGGCATTGTTCTGGTGCTTCGTCGGTGTTGTTGACCTGTACAAAATACACCAAACCGCCTTGCTCTGCGACAGCAATACCCCACTCTGGTTGGAATGCTTTCTTAGGGCAAGTGAAATAGCGGAGTGTGTATCCAGCTTGCTGTAGTTGCTCCATGCGTTTAGCAGAGAAATCGCCCCATACAGCCATTCTATCAGCCTCTTTCTGGGTAGCAGCTATGCGTTGCTCCAAGGCTGCTTTCTCTTGCAATAACTGATCAGGCGCACCCTGTGCAATCAGTTTGCGGATACTATCAGCTTCTGCCAATAGATGCTGTAGCTGCTGATCATCGGCATTGCCTGCTGCTTTCTCGGTGATATGCACTACGCCTAAGTCACGCAGTTGCTCAAGGAAAGCGTCATACTCACGATGGAACACCAAGAAGGTGTATTTCTTCATTTGCGTAATCATGCTTGTACCCCCTTTCCTGCTTTCTTAGCTAATTCTTCAGCCATACGAGCTTCTGCTTCGCGCTTGGATTTAACTATCTTTTGACTTGACTTACTCAAGTTCTCTTCGTCCTCCATAAATCGTTTAATTTTACGGATAGCATCTTGATAACCAGGTATTTGCACTTTCTCGAAGAGGTTCACTTTTTGAGTAGTTTTCTTACGAGCATAGTCCAAGAGTTCCACTTTTCGTCGTACGAACTCCTGCCTAATACCTACATCGGCAATTGCTTTGAGTTGGTTGAAGCCATCGGCGAACCATTTAGGACTGGAGAAGATGCTGAACTCCTTGGTGGAGTACACCACTTCATCCAATACAGGTACGCGTACGCCCGCAATCTTCTTGATAGACATGCGTACATCGTCCACATGGATGAGTGAGGTATCAAACTCTCCCCATAGTGCTAACATCTGGTCGTAGTCCTTGATGCGTCTATCCACTTCCTCATCGAGCGCCTTTATCTCGTCCTTTGCGCGCTTCACTTCGAGTCGTAGTGCCGACTCTTTGCTCTGAAGCGTAGGCAAAGTGCGTTGGCGCATCTTGAGGTCCTTCTCAAGTGCTTGCAACGATGTTTTATTAAATTGAAAATTTATAGCCATAACTTATTATGCTTTTGGCCAATATTTATTTACGAGTTCTTGCTTGATGTTTGCCTCTTCTGGTTTGAAGTACTTGCCGAACAAAGTCCACGCTACATCCAACATCTGTGTGGTATTGATATTGACATCAATAGCCAAGATTTGGCTTGAATAGTCTTTTGCAAACTCTAAGCAACGCTCATCGTAGTCGGTGAGGTCGAAACCATTCTCTTGCTTTGTTTTAGCATTAGCAGCGTCGGCATACAAACGAACAGCTGCGTTCATCACTTGTGGATGGTCTTCGCGTGTTTTCTTACCCGCAACTAATTGTTTCAAACGAGAGAGTGAACGGAATGGGTCATCGATAACCTTACCGATATCGCTATCACGACGGAGGTATAACTGACCCTCTGTGATATAACCGGTGTTATCAGGAATAGCGTGTGTGATATCACCACCAGAAAGGGTTGTCACGGCGATGATGGTGATTGAACCGCCACCTGTTTCCTCTGGGAACTGTACGGCCTTCTCGTAGATCTTAGCGAGGTCAGAATAAAGTGAACCAGGCATAGAGTCTTTAGAAGGAATTTGGTCCATACGGTTAGACACGATAGCGAGCGCGTCAGCATAGAGCGTCATATCGGTGAGGAGCACCAGCACTTTCTCGTGCTTTTGCACAGCGAAATACTCAGCTGCGCAGAGTGCCATATCAGGAATCAAGAGACGCTCTACTGGTGGGTTCTCAGTGGTATTAACGAAAGACACGATGCGGTCGAGCACACCAGCATTAGAGAACACATTCTTGAAATAGAGGTAGTCGTCATTGGTAAGACCCATACCGCCGAGGATGATCTTATCTGCTTCTGCACGGAGAGCCACATTCGCCATTACTTGGTTGTATGGTTGGTCAGGGTCAGCAAAGAATGGAATCTTTTGTCCTGACACGAGTGTATTATTGAGGTCAATACCTGCAATACCTGTTGCGATAAGTTCAGATGGCTGTTTACGACGAACAGGGTTCACCGATGGACCACCGATCTCCACTTCTGTACCTTCAATCTCTGGTCCGCCATCGATAGGGTCACCATAGGCATTGAAGAAACGGCCAGCCAACTGGTCACTCACCTTGAGTGAAGGAGCTTTGCCCAAGAATACTACTTCGGCATTGGTAGGAATACCTTCTGTACCCTCAAACACCTGCAGAGTGACATCATCACCCATGATCTTCACCACCTGTGCCAATTTGCCGTTAACGGTAGCCAACTCGTCGTTACCTACTCCTTCGGCCTTGAGCGAACAGGTTGCTTTGGTAATCGCAGTAATCTGCGTATATATTTTCTGAAAAGCCTTCATAACCTTCGTTTTTATGCTTTGATTTGTTTCTCAGCGAGCAGGTCGTTGAGTTGTTGTTGATAATTATTAAATGCCTCGCTCTTGAACTCAGCGTAGTTCATCTGCTTGCAGAGGTTGATAACGCGCTTGAAATACGTACTTACATCGTTGAAGTCCTTGAAGTCATAATCATGCTTGCAGATATCCATCACGAGATTGAGGATATATTGCTGGCGCTCCATAGGACATACGGCGTCAATCTTATCGAATGCGTCTTGCTGGAGAACGACGAAGTCAATCACTTCGGCTTTCCAGAACTCCTCATGGTAATCAACAGGTACACCATCGTCACCGAGGATGTTGATCTGCACTTGGATCTCCTTACCAGGCTGGAGATAGGTCTTCATATCATTCACTTTGCCGTGCCACTCGCCATCGATGAGATTGGTGATATATTCCTCAAACTCAGGGTATTCGATATATTTAGAATACGAATCGATAGGGTTCACAGCAGGGTAACGCTTGCGGTCAGCACGAGCTTGCTCGAGCGCGTAGAAACAGCGTG
>JAZQSZ010000013.1:0-4081 GCA_045630365.1 Paludibacteraceae bacterium
TGCTCGACTACGAAACAATCTGTGAGCAATATAACCTCACCTATGCTGAGGCAGAGAATGAGCAAGTTCTCTTTGCAGCAAAGATGGCTACGTGGTGGATGGCTGTAAATGCCGAGTCTGTTATTACATATATGACGCAGGGGGACGTGCGCGTGCGCCCGTGGCACCTGTCCCTCGAAGGTGTATCGTACCGCAAGTCGGAGTTCCCGGCAGAGTTGATACCGCCCATCGAATGGGGATGCAGGTGCTATCTTATTGCTAATGGCTTTGCAGCGGTACGAGCATCATTGAGTATTGACAAGTGTCGCTCGATGGTTGATCCTGTTTTCCGCGAGAGCCTTGCAACGGGTGGCAGAATCTTTACCGATGCTCATCGCTACTTTGATACACAGTTACCCGAGTTTGTAAAGAAGATTGTCAAACGCTTGAAATCTAAGTTCTATGAGCAAGATAACGATTGACCAGTTCTGTGCCCAGTGGCGAAACGGAAACTATCGAATGTTGGGTAGTAAACTCTTCTACAATGCCCAGGACTTTGTAACGGCGGCGGGTGAATATGCCAAGCAGCAGTTTCAATCCTCTTTTGAGCGAGGTGGTTTCAATGGTAGTAAATGGCCAGCCCGCACATCAAAGTGGGGAAAGAAATTCACCCATCCGACAATGATTGACACCGGCACGCTGTCAAGGAGCATCAAGGGAGAGCGAGGTCGCTCATTGGAGTTTGGTAAACTTCACGGCAAGGGAGGCTTTCGCCGTACCACTCACTACGACATTTGGACTACGGAGGTGAGTTCCTACATCCGTGGCAAACGAGGAAAGAAGCGAGGCAAATATAAGAACTACGCTGCGGTGCATAACACGGACCCGAAATTCGGACTATACACCGTGAACCAATACTCATCTCGCCGCCCCGTGCATCGTCAGTTTATAGGTTTCTCACCCAACATTGAAGACCACATCAACGGTCTTGTAGATATGATTTTTGAAGGATTCCCGAAATGATAAAAGATAAGCATAACAAACCGCAGACAGAGGAACCTATACCTCCCGTAGAGAGTGTTCCCGAGAAGGTATCCGAAAACCCTTTTGTGAATATGTACGATGCTGTGCGTCGTGCTATCCTCACGGTGCGTGAAGACCCCGATGACCCTACATCGCCACCGCTGTTTAAGACCATCGCTATAGACAACGGTCAGTTCACTCGTCTTATCCGTAGCGAGAACCTGGAATATGAGATAGCCTTCCCAGCAGTCTTTATACACTTTGTTAATGTGCGTTACCTCGTGGCACAGCAGCGTATTGGTGAGGGGCGGGCGACAATGCGTGTGCGCTTTATTCTCAACACACTCAACAACTCGGACCCTGAGCGCGAGTGTGACCCATTCATTGTCTTTCAGCGTCTCAATGTAGCGATACAAGATGCCAAGAACCGAGAACCAGCACTAAACGAGCGATGCAACCTCACATACTTCGATATGCCTCTTACCACCAATATGCTTCAGGCGTATTGGATAGACTATGAAGTGTGGTTCCGTGAGTACTCAGCTTGGAAATACCGTGATTGGGTAAAACGCTATCTTGTTATGCCGCCATTTACGCAGCATAGCGATGCCCCGCAGCACGATACCGATAACCACGGTCAGCACAGCACACCGACATACGATGAGGCAACAGGGTTTGAGCCATCGGTGGAGGTGGAAGACGGGGCGAATAATGAATCTGCGTAATTTTTACTTTTAGACTATCGTAACTGCCATTACGGTAATGGATATTACGATAGTCATTGCAGATAAAACAAAACTCTGCCAAATCTCATTTTTTTTAAGGACATTTGGCAGAGTTTGTTAGTTTGGAATGTTTGGAATTCAGTGTTTATGAGAACAAATTTTCAAGGGTTATAACCTGTTGGAAGGCACCGCTATATTCGTTATACGCAAGTCCGTAGGTTGTTATGAGTGTGCTGTGAACAGCATACTTCTTGGGAAGCTCTTCGTGAATTTTGTTGACTCTGGAAGCTATTTTTTTGTAATACTCTCCACTTACGGCAAAATCCTCGTTGTAGAACTTCATCTCACACATATTCACAACATTGTCATTTCGGTTGATAAGTAAATCAATCTGCATTCCAGGCTCATCTTCATTGCCTGGTACAATCCAATTTGACTGCGATGTTATGACTCCCGAAATACCCAATGCACTCTTGATTTGAGACATATGTCTAATGCAAAGATCTTCGAAAGCAATGCCACGCCAACTAACCACACTTTGCGACTGCTGGTTATTTGTCCAGAAATTGGTGTCTATGACATTCTTGCTAGACACATATCTAAGATAAAATAGGCAGAATGGATCGATTAGCCTGTAGTGGTCCTCTCTTGTTGTTTTTCCAAAAGGAGTGTATCTAACAATAAAATCGCTCGCAATTAGAGCGTCGAGGAAATTGCTAATGTCACCACCTTCTGTTAGTTCAAGTTTGGAGATTAGCTCCTTTCTCGTAAATCCACTATGACGTGTGGCCAGCAACTTGATTATCTTCTTCATTACTTCGGGATTCTTGAATACCGAAGCAAACAGACGGTCAAACTCGTTATGTAGCTTTGGCTTCTGAGAGAAGAATAGCTGATCTATGTTCTGCGCAAGGCTGTTATTTTTTGTTAGGTAACCAAGGTAGTAAGGAATACCGCCAAGAATCATATTACACTGTGCAATATCATATCGTGACATTTTTATCTCTTTGCTCTGTAAGAACTCCTCAGTCTCTTTGAGCGTAAATGGCGACAACTTAATCTCATAGGTTGTTCTTCCGTAAAGTCCACCTGTATCATTGATTAGGTTATCCAAAATCCAAGAGTTGGCACTTCCGCACACAACTACCATAAGGTTGTCGCGATGACAACCCCAAGTATTCCAAAATGCCTCAAATGCCGTAAGGAATCCTGAGCGTGGTGTATCCAACCAAGGAAGCTCATCGAGAAATACCACCTGTCTATCTCCATTATCAATGTTGCTCAAATGCTGCTCAAGCATAAAGAAGGCATCCAACCAAGATGTCGGTTGCTTACTCTTCTTCATGCCATGCATCAACAATGAATGATAAAAGTGCTTCAATTGGTCTTTGAGCATATTTTTCTTACCGGAATCTTCGTTATTTGGAGAGAGTCCGGCATGTCGAAAGGTGATTCTGCCCTTCAATGCCTCATCCACCAAGAATGTCTTGCCGACTCTTCGTCTTCCATAAACAGCGACCATCTGTGCTTTGTTGCTGTTATACAAGTCATTCAACTCTTGAATTTCTTGTCTTCTACCAATTATGTTTCCCATAAAACCATCGTTTATTTCTCCGCAAATATACAAAAAATATCGATTGCGGAGAAATAAAGCAACATTTTTCTTCATTTTTAAGTATAACTATCCTGATATAGTCAGATTGCCACTATAATTTGACAATCTTTTTTATATCTATAAACCTTTTCTTTCGGAACTCTCTACTCTTATCCAAAAGAGGGTTCACTATGGATATCAATACACTTCAATATGTAGTCGGCGAGGTTAAGGCAGATGCTCCCGCTACGATTCGATTCTTCGGTAGTGTTACCGAGGAGAATACATCGCGCTTCAACGATGAGTTTGACTTCCTTGAGAATGTCATTCGTCCCTCGTGCATACGCGTACTTATTAATTCTGAAGGTGGTAGCGTGCTTTACGGTATGTCTACATACTCGACCATTGCCAACTCAAAGGTCGATACCGAGTGCGTTATCGAGGGTGTGGCAGCATCTATGGCTTCGATTATCTGGGCAGCAGGCAGACGCTCACTTATGCGAGACTATGCAATCCTGATGATTCATAACCCGATGATGCCTTCGGATGAGGATATGGATGTAGATACCAAGGCGATGGTCAAGGCATTCACCAAGCAGATTGAGACCATCTACCGCAAACGCTTCGGGCTTAAAGCCGAGCATGTACGAGCGATTATGGATGGTGAGGCAGGCAGAGACGGTACCTACTTCGATGCTCAAGCGGCTGTAAAGGCAGGCATTATCCCTGCCGAGAACATCATCCACACCTCAAAGCAACT
>JAZQSZ010000014.1:0-3564 GCA_045630365.1 Paludibacteraceae bacterium
ATTTGGGTACAACACACACCGCCTTTCCAAATAAGGAATTTTGACATTCAACCATAGATTGTTCTGAGTGTATGCTGCTTTTTACATACTCTGTAAGATTTTCATATACCTTCTCAAATATATTACGTGCTGCTGTTCTGACCACGATCCGGTCTCTAAAATGCATGCGATGTAAATTCATGCATGCAAGAATCCAATAATAGTCAATAGGTGACATTGTAGTACCATTAATATTTGCTTGATATTTATCTATTATTGTGTTAAACTTTTCGGCTATTTGTTCATCGTTAAATAAATCCTCGTACCCCACCCAAGGATTAGAATAAAGTTGCTTATGTCCCAATTTAAGTTCTCGTTTTTCATAATTTATATCAAGAACAACAACTTCAATTTCATCATTTTGCTTGAATATTTCCTCACACATTGAATATGATGGCAAAGTCCAAAATATATCGCCCAAATACATATCGCCCTCAATGCCATACTCAAGTTCTAAGTGTATGTTCCTTTTTGTGCTACATATTTTTGCTATATGTTTACTTCCAACTGCATATTTAGAGCCTATGTTCTCCCAAGGATCTACCGTTAGTTGCTTTAAGCCGAGAGACATCTTGCGCTTATCGCGGTCGAGAGTCAAGATCACAGCCTCTACCTCTTGACCAACTTTCAAGAAGTCATTTACAGAACGGAGGTGTTGGCTCCAGCTCATCTCACTTACGTGGATAAGCCCCTCTACGCCAGGAGCAACTTCTACGAATGCTCCGTAGTCAGCCATTACAATCACTTCACCTCTAATCTTATCACCAACCTTGAGATCTGCATTGAGTGCCTCCCATGGGTGAGGATAATTAGCATACAGAGTTTCACCTGATGTTACTTCCATAATATGTATAACTTTTCTTTCGTTCATCCAATGAGACTACGTAATTTTGTTTGTGCAGTATGAACTTTCTTTCAAGAACGCTCTTAACCCTATCTACTACATATATACCAAGACATTCTGCAACACCTTTCTCACCTTGCCACTGCATAGCTTGATCGTCATCAATGCATTTGCATGTAAAGATAGCATATTCTTGCCCATCAGGCAGATTGATAACAAATTGAATAAACTCTTCTGGTGAACTCACACCATATAACGATTTCTCAGAAATAATGTCTCCATTGTCCATGAGTTCAATTTGTGCTTTAGCCTCATAAAGAAAGACTTTTTTGTCTCCTATAGCCTTAAATGTATGAGCACATATCCATAGTTTTTCTCCAAAGAGTTCATCCATATCGAGTTTCCACTGAGGCATATTCATTTGCTCATTCCACCCCAATCCGAAAAGCATACCAGATTGTATCTTTCCATTTTCTGGTGCAAGATATACATCCGCTGGTTGGGGCTCTCCTTTTTTAGCGAGTGTGTAGCGGCTTATCATACTAGCATCAATTTTGTAACTCATGTTTTTCGGTGTTATTGATAATACATCAATGTCCATCTCGTCTAAATCTCTTAGTGACATAATCAAATTTGGTTATTAGTTTATATGGTTTGTTTCTTACATGCAGCAATGGTATTATTCTTGTCTTTTAAGCATACAAAAAAAGCGGGACTGCACTGTTGCTGTTCCGCTTAACGAGGCTCTCGCATTGCCTATTATTCCGAACAAGCAACACCGAAGCCCACGCCGATATGTATGCACGCGCACACCTGTCCATTAAGGTGTACGGATATGGATATACATATCCCGAGGACATCAAAATGCTGCAATGTGTTGGAATAATGTTAGAATTTGCGAGATTCCGTTAAGCCAAGCACAAAGCGCTTATGACGCCTTTTAATATGTCTGCTACCCTCCGCCAACGATGTGCAGACATCCCTCGGCGCAGGTTCACGATGCAAAGGTAGTGAATTATTTTGAGATGTGCAAGAAAAATCGCATTTTAGTGTGATTTTTCTGGTGTAAGGTATAATGTGTAAGGTGTAGGGTGTAAAGTGTAAAGGCTAGAGAAAAATAATCGCCGTCTATGTCATGCATAAACGGCGATTTAGTGTTTAGTGGACGGCGCATTGCGCCTACTGTTTAGCGTTTAGGGGACGCGGCAGCGGGTTATTTCTGGAACTTGCCTACTAACTTGATAGCGAGGAATACCAGCCAGTCTGGAGTGTGCTTGAGCAATGGTGTGCAGAGATGGTTGATTACACCTGGCATATCCGCTTTCTTGCCACGGAACATCTTTTTCAAAGCTCGCTTCACCAGTTTCTCTGGTGGGATAGCCACGGTTAAGTTTACTGCCAAACGGCGCAAGTGAGGTGCTAAGCCAAAGAGTTCGGTATCTACCGCTCCAGGAGTCATCACGGTGATATTCACGCCCTTAGGCTTGAACTCATACCAAAGAGACTTGGAGAAATTATAGATAAACGCCTTGGTAGCATTATAGGTTTGGATACCTGGCATAGCCATCCATGCAGACATGGAGGACATATTGAGAATATAACCCTTTTGGCGTGGTTTGCGGCAGAGTTTTTGCGCTTGTTCTTCTGCTGTGAGTTGGCGGTTGATCATCTCCTCGCCAAAGAGACGAGTGAGTTTGGCCACCGTGATCATATGCAAGTTGAGCATGAGCTCAATGCGCTTCATAGAGGTCTCGCAATAAGGGTTGAAGAAGAACACACCCGCGTTGTTGATGAGGATATCCACCATGAGGTTGTTGTCTTTGCAGTATTGGAGCAAGTTCTCTGCTGCGTCTTGCTTGGAGAGGTCTGCATAAAGAGGAATAGTCTTTACGCCATATTGAGCTGCGAGGTCAGCAGCCACATTCTTTAGTTCCTCCTCTTGGTTGCTAACCAACAGAAGATCAGTATGATAATCGCGCGCAAGTTGGGTGGCATATTGAAGGCCAATACCCGATGATGCGCCAGTAACGAGTGCGAGCATTCTAGTTTAGTGTTTAGAGGAAGGGTACCACATTTTTTCGTACTTGAGGGCTTCTTTCTTGAGGTATGCAGGAATATCCTTATCACACTCATGACACTTCATATCGAGAGTGTACATACGCGCTACGCAGTAGTTAGAGCGTTTACACTCAGAGTGATATTGCTCCTCACGCATCTTATTCACGAAGTCGGTATCGCGTACGAGAGCGTGTCCAATCTGCACAAAATCAAAGCCTTCTGCGAGAGCAGTCTCAGCGTTCTCACGACCCATGATACCACCTACATAGATGAGTGGCATCTTGAGCGCCTTGCGGAACTGCTTAGCCGTATCGAGGAAGAAGAGTTCTTTGAAAGGCACAGTAGGAATCATCAAGTGACCTACAAAGCGCAAAGCTAGGCGCAACCACCAGAATTTCCAAGGGTTCATATAGTGAGCGAGTGTCTTGATTGGCATAGCACCACCCATGACGGTGAAAGGCGCCTTGCTCACGAAGCCAGCGGTAAGCAGTAGGGCGTGATCCCCATGCCTCTCAATCTCTTGGGCAATGCGGATGCACTCCTCTACTTTGAGACCCGACTTGAATCCGTCGTACATATTGGTCTTCACCACCACTGCCATATCGTCGCCTGCGTGCTCCATG
>JAZQSZ010000015.1:0-21048 GCA_045630365.1 Paludibacteraceae bacterium
ATGCAGAGATGGTTACCATTTTACATGGTACAGGTACAGGCGCATTGAAACAAGTGGTGCGCGACTATTTATCCGAAAGACAAAAGACCATGCGCAAGTTACGCACCGGTGACCTTGTCTTCCACGACGGCGACCCCGACAGAGGTGGCGCCGGAATCACCGTAGTAGAATTATAAAATTGTCCACATGGTTGATTTAATCGTCTTTAAATAATATATGAAAAAATTACTTATCACATTTCTAGGGTTTTTGACATTCATGTCTCATCCTCTTTGTGCTTCAGACCGCTACGCCCTATCTTTGGATATGGGTTATGGACACAATCTCACGTATGGATCCTTTGCCAATTTTGATCTTGGAGCATACATGCCTTTCAATGAGCATTTCGAGATGCAGGCTGATGTCCGTTTGAGCACGGCTAACACCTATGCTGTTAGTGTCCAGATGCGTCCTAAGTTTGCATTGCCTGTTGGCGAAATGTATATTGAAGACCGTTTGCTCACCAATTTCATTCGTCGTGACAAGTCTTTGGATTTCGTCCATGCTTTGTCTGTAGGATATAGGATGCAATATGTCAATGTGCAGTTGGGTATGACCAACCGTGTTATGCTTCCTCCTACTTCTGATGAAGGTGGTGATGTTTTTGTATGCGAACCATTTGATTTGTTGTATCGTGTAGAGGTGTATGTCAGACCTGCTACATCTGTTTGGAATCTCAGTTTGGCTCTTGCTAATGTGGATGATTACCAGATTGAGCGTATGTGGCAACCTATGTTTTATCTTGGTGGTTGGTATGATATTGATGACCATTGGAGAGTTTCTCTCCAGGGCAAACTCAAGCTTGCCGGTATGTTCCACCTCAATGCGCATTACTATGCATCGGAAGTACGAGTAGGCGCGGAATATAAATTCTAAATATGTTGAAGGCTATGAAACCATTTTTTTATCTTACGATATCATTTCTTCTTTCTTGTATGATTTCTTGCGGACCAGAGGCCCGTTTGGATATGGCAGGTATGTTTGCTGGTTCCTCCCCTAAGATTGACGAGCGTTTTGAGCAGGCTCAGGCGTATAATAGTACTCATGGTTTCGTCACGCTCCAGGCACCTGTTGATGATTATAAGGTACACGTGTGCACGGACACGCATATATCTTCTACCCAGGTCAACTGGACTAGGTTCATCGAGACTTACCGTGCGGATCTCAATTGTCCTGTAGCTATTCACTTGGGTGATATCATCGATGCACAAAATTATTTCGATGAGATGTATAGTGCTTTTGAGTCTGTTCCTGTTAATGCGGCTAAGCCTGATACGCTGATGGTGGTAGCGGGTAACCATGATATTTACTTCCGCCAATGGTCTTTGTTCTTGGAGAAGTTCAAGACTTGCACATATTATTTCATTGTCGAGACTCCATCCGGTTATAGGGACTTATTTATTTGCTATGACTCGGCTGATGGTACGCTTGGTACTAAACAGTTAGCATGGCTCAAAGAAAAATTAGAGTGGGCGGACACCCAAAATTTCCGTCATATTGTTGGTTGCACTCATACGCATCTTTTCAAGCGTGATGGTTCACAGGGTCATACGTCCAATTACACGATGGAGGAGACCTATGCGTTGTTGAATTTGTTTTCTTCTCATGGAGTGGATATGATTTGGTCGGGACACGATCATACGCGTGAGATTACCCGTGTTAGTGGTATGACTTGTATTGTAGTAGATTCTATGAAAGACCAGGATAAGCGCCCCTACTATATGCTTGTAACCATGGGTGATGCCATCTCCTACGAGTTCATTCCTATGTTTTAGTATAGGATAATTTTGGTTAATTTACTACCATATACTACAATTTTGGTAGTGAAAAAATAAATTTTGGTTAATTTATTACCATTTACTACAATTTTGGGAGTGAAAAAATATAATTTTTGTTTAATTTTCGGTCTAATTTTGAACAATTTTTGTTTTAGAAATAATTGATTTGAATTGTTGTTAATATTAATTTTGCTATGCTCACCTGGCAACGAGTTGCCCTTATGAGCATTGCAAAATATAACAATTGATTTCTTAATATTTTTGTAGGCGCCTTGCGCCGTATTCTTGTTCAAAAAAAAATTAATTGTTACAATTTTGGGAGTGAAAAGATGATTATTTACTTAGGTATAGGCACTAATCTTGGAGACCGTGCATCCAACCTCCGCGAGGCCCTTCGCCTGTTGGACGAAAGGGTAGGCACCCAGCTCGCTTGCTCCTCTCTTTATCGCAGCCAACCTCAGGGTTTCGTCTCGGACAACGACTTCGCCAATATCGTTGTAGCGTACCGCACGGACTATTCTGCTGAGCAGGTCTTGCATCTCACGCAACTCATTGAGCGCGAGATGGGCCGAACCCAGAAGTCCGTCGATGGCATCTACCATGACCGCATTATCGACATCGACTTGCTCTATGCCTATTCTCTCTCCGCATCCTCCGAACCTATCCCTTATACCTGTTCCACACCTACACTCACCCTCCCACATCCCCGCATGACTCAACGCGACTTTGTAATGATTCCATTAAAGGAAGTCTTGAACATAACCAACGATAATCTATCACTATGTTTTTAAATATTCTTTTTTCAATACTGACGGCTACGTACACCCTAAATTCTACCACCACGGTAGAGCAGAGTGGTACTGCCCCAGAATCATCGGTTGCTACATATGAACGAACAGCTACCTCAGGACAACAAGGACAGATGACTGAAGGTAATTCTACGAGATTGGAATTAAGTGGATGGGATGGTTGCACCATCAGGGCTGTGGAATTGCAAATGCGTTCCAATACGAAATCTGGTGCTGGATCTTTACATGTTGTAGTGGGAATGGATACAGTGTGGTGTATTGATAATCAATCATTTAGTGATGAACAATGGGCAGGAGAGTATAGTACCAATTGGCGCTCTATTGCCAAGTCCACGAATACTCTTGTGGAGGATGCTGAGTGCATTGAGATTAAGATCTCAGCCACGAAGAATAGTCTTTATATTCAAAGTTATACCATTTACTACGAACCACCTATTCCTCAATGTTATACGGTTACTTTTTATACAGGTTTGGATACATGTCCAATCACTCTTACACAGTCCGCTCCTGATGAACCATTAATCTTACCTGCATGGCAAGATACGGCTAAATGGTATTTTCTTGGATGGACAGAGGAGGAGGTTCTAGACAACCAATTGATTACGCCTCTATTATCGGTAGGTGACACATATCTTCCTCGCAAGAATATGACTCTTTGGTCTGTCTATTCTAATCAGCGAGAGCATCGGGCAGTTTCAGAATATATCTCTGGTCAATATGCCATCGCTATGTATAAAGGGGTAGATAGTATGAGTGTGGTAATGGATGGATATGTCAAAAACGGAGTCGTTTCTACTCAACGAGTAGAGATGCAGCGGAATAATAACGGGGTCTATTGTCTCTATAGTACACTTGCTGAGGATGCTTTTTATGAATTGCAATTCTATGAGGATAGTACGGTTAGTTTGATGCATAACACGACTAAGGGGATGATCGGTTATAAGGACGCAAAACTTTCAAATGCGGATGTTTTGTGGAGATACAGAGTGTTGGACGATGGGTCCTTGGCGATATACTATTTTCATAATGGTGAATATTATGTTTTGTATATGGGACATAAACAAGCAACGATGATGGCATATGCCCAACGACTTGATGTAATGAGTTGGGAATCATCTGCTTTATGGTTGTTCCCTAAATTAGAAACTGAGATCACTACTTGGCCATTTGGTAAGTATGATGATATCCCTATAATCTTGCGACCAGATGGTGCAGAAGAGCAGTTTTTTCGCTTTGGTATTTACGACATACATATTAAAGATGGAAAAAAGATTATATATGTCAAATAATACCGTGCGCAGTTATTAGTTTATAACCGTGTTTTTTGTCTACTTTTAAGATCTGGTACAGTCTGTTGAAAAAAATACCATTATTTCCAAGTTTTTATAGAGTAATAGCAGTTTTGATATACTCCTAAATTTCCCGCTCAGGAGTTTTTTATTTGTGTATATCAAAGATTTTTAGTACCTTTGCACTGGAATATTGAGTGGTTGTTCGGAATTCCGAATACCCATTTCAGTATCCGAGTAACCCTTGGCAACTTAGAAAAATCGGAAATCCCGATTTTTCTCCTAAATGGCATTTACTTCATACTATTTCCTTCCTTTATATCGCTACTGCGTAGCCTTCCCTTCGCCTTTAAACATTGAACTGTAGGCGGAACGCCGTCCACTAAACCAAAAAAGAGTATTTCGCTCTTTTTTTCATGTGATATTGTGATAAGGTGGGCGAAAGAAGGTCTAAATTCTTAAATTTAGATCTTTTTTTTGTTTTATTGGGAAAAAAGTTGTATCTTTGCGGGGTGAAATAGAAAAAAAGTGAAAAAAATAAACTTTTTTCGTCACACTGACAAGAAATAGCAGTTAGGTATAGTAATTTTGCAGCCGGAAACGAAAAATCCGCATTTTTTGAAATTATTAACCCACAAAATTACTACAATTATGAGAACAAACAACATGCTATTTATCCCTTTTGGCGAGACCCACGAAATGGCATCAGGTATTACCTCTAACACAAACAACTCAACCATCGCCACCCAAAACAGTAACACAGTAACGCTCGCACGAGCAGAAAAAACTATGACCGATAAAATCAAAGACCAGGAGCGCGAGGAGCTCCACAAAGCCATCTGGGGCATTGCCGACGATTTGCGCGGTAGCGTGGACGGATGGGATTTCAAGCAGTACATTCTAGGAATCATGTTCTACCGCTATATCAGCGAGAACTTGACACACTATATCAACAAAGGTGAGCACGATTCAGGTAACCCTGCTTTTGACTACGCTGCGCTCCCAGATGCGGAAGCAGAGTCTGCGCGTGCGGGATTGGTAGAGGAGAAAGGTTATTTTATTCTTCCTAGCCAACTCTTCTGCAATGTGCGCAAACACGCGAAGAACGATGCCGATTTGAATATCACCCTCGAGAATGCTTTCCGTGCTATTGAGCAGAGTGCACAGGGTTCGGACAGCGAAGGCGATTTCAAAGGTCTGTTCGATGATGTGGATGTCAATAGCAAGAAACTGGGTGCAACGCTCAACCAGCGCAACGATAAGCTCTGCAAACTGCTGGATGGTATCGGCAATATGAAGCTGGGCAACTACCAAGATAATAGCATTGACGCTTTTGGTGATGCCTATGAGTATTTGATGGCTATGTACGCTAGCGGTGCAGGTAAGTCGGGTGGTGAGTTCTTCACTCCGCAAGAGGTGAGCGAACTGCTTTGCCGTTTGACCCTCGTGGGCAAAAAGCAAGTAAATAAGGTGTACGATCCTGCATGCGGGTCGGGTTCGTTGTTGTTGAAGTTTGCTAAGATATTGGGTAAAGATAATGTGCGTGATGGTTTCTATGGTCAGGAGATCAACCTCACGACCTACAACCTCTGCCGCATCAATATGTTCTTGCACGATATAGGTTTCGATAAGTTCGATATCGCTTGCGACGACACGCTGCTCTCGCCTCAGCATTGGGATGATGAGCCATTCGAAGCCATCGTGTCTAACCCACCATACTCGATCAAATGGCCAGGTGATAAAGATTCGCTGCTTATCAACGATCCTCGTTTCTCTCCTGCGGGTGTGTTGGCGCCAAGCAGCAAAGCAGATTTGGCGTTTATCATGCACTCATTGCATTGGTTGGCTGCTGATGGTACAGCGGCTATCGTTTGCTTCCCTGGCGTGATGTATCGTGGTGGAGCAGAGCAGAAGATTCGCAAGTACTTGATTGATAACAACTATGTAGATAGTATCATCCAGTTGCCAGATAACTTGTTCTTTGGTACTAGCATTGCTACCTGTATTATGGTGCTTAAGAAGAACAAGAAGGATAATAATGTGCTGTTTATTGACGCATCGCAAGAGTGCGAGAAGGTAACGAACAACAACAAACTGCGTGACCACCATATCGAGCGCGTGATGCAGCTCTATACTGAGCGTAAGGATGTAGAGCACGCTGTGGCATTGGTGAATAACAAAGTGATTGGCGAGGAGCAGAATTATACGCTTTCGGTTAGCACCTATGTGGAGAAAGAAGATACCACCGAGAAAGTGGATATCACCGAACTCAACGCACGCCTAGCAGAGATCGTAAAGAAAGAAAATGAACTGCGCACGGAGATTGATCAGATTATAAAAGAGATTGAGGGATTAGTATGACAAAACTCGAACAACTAATACAAGACCTCTGCCCCAATGGCGTGAAAATGGTAACGCTGGGGGATGTGGTTGCATATGAACAGCCGTCAAAATATATTGTAAAATCAACAGAATATGATGATTCTTATGATATTCCAGTGTTGACTGCTGGACAGAGTTTTATCTTGGGATATACTAATGAGAAAAGTGGTATTTATCCTGCTTCTTCAAACTGTCCTGTGGTTATATTTGATGATTTTACAACTTCGATGCAATGGGTTGATTTCCCCTTTAAGGTTAAGTCCTCTGCTATGAAGATATTAACCTCAAAGGATAATGATATTGCATTAATAAGATATCTTTATTTTGCATTAAAAACAATAAAATATATTCCAGATACTGCAACACATTCGCGTCAATGGATAGGAACATACGCAAATCTTCAAATTCCGCTGCCGCCTTTGGCGGTACAAAGTGAAATTGTCCGTATTTTGGACAAGTTCACTTTGTATAAGTCCGAGCTTGCAGCCGAGCTTGCAGCTCGCCTGCAACAGTATGAATACTACCGAGACAAACTACTCACATTCGACGATACCGTAAAAAGAGTAAAACTCGGAGAGGTGGCGGAAGTGGGGACAGGAAGTAGTAATGGCAATGAAGCTATTGAAGGCGGTGCTTATCCATTCTTTGTTCGTTCAAAAGACATAAAGAGATTAGATACTTATGAATATGATGAAGAAGCAATAATTATACCAGGTGAGGGCGGAATTGGCGATATATTTCATTATGTTCATGGGAAGTTTGCTTTACATCAACGAGTATATAGAATTCATTTTTTGAAAGGCGATATAAATACTCGGTTTGCATATTTTTATTTGTGTGCAAAATTTAAAACTTACATAATGCGAAAAGCTGTTTCGGCAACTGTTACCTCAATTAGAAAACCAATGATTGAAAATTTTGAACTCCCCCTCCCACCATTATCCGAGCAAGAGCGCATCGTTTCTATCCTTGACCGCTTCGACACGCTTTGCCACGATATTCGTGAGGGACTACCCGCAGAGATCGAACTCCGACAAAAGCAATACGAACACTACCGCGATAAGTTATTAACTTTTGAGGCGAAAGGCTAAAGGCGAGAGGCGAGCAATAGCGGCGTAGCCGCATATTACCGGCCTTTAACCTCTAACCTTTAACCTTTAACCTAAAAAATATGACCCAATACCACATCATCAGCCAGAGTACAGAGAGTACCGTAGTTGGCGTATATGAGAGCAAAACCAAACGCGCCAGCCAGTACGAGAGCGAGGAAGCACTCGAACGCGCGTTCATCGAGCAACTCGAAGCGCAACAGTACGAGCGCCTTACCATCCACAGCCATAGTGAGATGGTGGCTAACCTGCGCCAACAACTGGAGCGCCTCAACGACTACCAATTTACCGATGATGAGTGGAAACGCTTCTATCACGAGGTGATTGCTAACCCTAACGAGGGTATAGAGCACAAGACCAACCGCATACAGAACGACGAGCGTATCACCTTCAAAACCGATAAAGGCGATTCGCTGAACATCGCTCTTATTGATAAAAAACATATCCACGAGAACCACCTGCAAGTGATCAACCAATTTTGCGAGGAGGGTGGAGCACACGCTACGCGCTATGATGTGACTATCCTAGTCAATGGCTTACCACTGGTACATGTGGAACTCAAACGCCGAGGTGTGAACATCCGCGAGGCGTTTAACCAAATCAACCGCTACCAACGCGACTCCTTCTGGGCAAGCGATGGCTTATATGAGTTTGTGCAACTGTTTGTTATCTCCAACGGTACACTCACCAAGTATTATAGCAATACCACGCGCCACAACCATGTGGAGGAGTTTGGCAAGATGCAGCGCAAGAACAAGAACAAAACCAGCCACTCCTTTGAGTTTACATCCTATTGGGCTGATGCCAAGAACCGCATCATTCCTGACCTGATGGACTTCACACGCACATTCTTTACCAAAGGCACGCTGCTCAATATCCTGACTAAATACTGCATCTTCACCAGCGAAAAGATGCTGCTTGTGATGCGCCCTTATCAGATTGTGGCTACTGAGCGCATTCTTCAACGCATAGAGATATCCAATAATAAACGCACCTACGGCAAGACCGAAGCGGGCGGATATATCTGGCATACCACAGGTTCGGGTAAGACTCTTACCAGTTTCAAGACCGCTCAGATTACCTCTAAACTCGACTATATCGACAAAGTGCTGTTCGTCGTGGACCGCAAGGATCTCGATTACCAGACGATGAAAGAGTACGACCGTTTTGAGAAAGGTGCTGCCAATAGCAACAGCTCCACCGAGGTGCTCAAACGCCAACTGGACAATCCTAATGCCCGTATCATCATCACCACGATTCAGAAGCTGAGTATCTTCATTAAGAAGAACCCACAACACCCTGCTTTGCAACAACGCATTGTGCTCATCTTCGACGAGTGCCACCGCAGTCAGTTTGGCGAGTTGCATATGATGATTACCAAGCATTTTAAACGCTATAATATCTTTGGCTTTACAGGCACACCAATCTTCCCAGAGAACGCTATCGGTAGCGGCAACCTACGTACCACACAGCAGGCCTTTGGCGACCGCCTACACGCTTACACCATCGTGGACGCTATCAATGACCACAATGTGCTGCCATTCAAGGTGGATTATATCAAGACCATTGACAAAGAGCTGGATATCCTCGACAAGAGCGTGAGCGATATTGACCGCGATGCCGTATATCTCGCACCTGAGCGTATAGCTAAGATTACCCGCTATATCTTGGATTATTTCAATAGCAAGACCTATCGCAATAGCAAGTATTATAGTTTCAATAAGGTGATGAACATCTCAGGTGTAGCTGCACAGCAAGAACAAGAGAAGAAGCAGAAAGTGGCGCTCCATGGCTTCAACTCCATTCTTTGTACTAGCAGCATACCTGCCGCTAAACTCTACTATACCGAGTTCCAAAAGCAGATGCAAGAGCTCACACCCGATCAACGCCTCAAGACAGCTATTATTTATAGTTATGGCATCAACGAGGATGAGGCGGAAGCAGGCAGTGGTATCATCGACGACGAGAACAACGAGAACACCGACCGCCTCGACCAATCATCTCGCGACTTCCTAGAGGCTGCTATCGCGGACTACAACAAGCAGTTCGGTACGCAGTACGATACATCCGCCGAGAAGTTCCAAAACTACTACAAAGATCTGTCATTGCGCATGAAGAACCGCGAGATAGATTTGCTCATCGTGGTGAATATGTTCCTCACGGGCTTCGACGCTACCACGCTCAATACCCTTTGGGTGGATAAGAATCTCCGTCTGCACGGACTTATTCAGGCTTTCTCGCGCACCAATCGCATACTCAACTCCGTAAAGCAATACGGTAATATCGTATGCTTCCGCAATCTGCAACAAGCCACCGATGAAGCCATATCGCTCTTTGGCGATAAGGATGCAGGTGGTATATGTATCTTGCGCAGTTTCTCCGACTATTACTTTGGCTTTGACGACAACAAAGGCAAGCACCATTGGGGCTATAAGGAGTTGGTGGATAATTTGCTCGATCAGTTCCCACTCAGCGAGATGCCTATTGCTAGCGAGCAGATGCAAAAAGAGTTTATCACGCTGTTTGGCAATATCTTGCGCAGCCGTAACCTGCTGAGCACTTTCGACGATTTCGCAGGATTGGAGATACTGTCTGACTACGATAGACAAGACTATACTAGCTACTATACCGACCTCTACGAGGAGTGGAAACAGAAGAAAGCACATGCCGACAAAGAGAGCATTATTGATGATGTGGTCTTTGAGGTGGAATTGGTGCGCCAGATAGAGGTGAATATCGACTATATATTGCTACTGGTAAAGCAATACCATGAGAAGCATTGCCAGGATATGGAGATATTGGTGCGTATCAAAAAAGCGATGGCATCCAGCTTGGAGTTGCGTAGCAAGCGCGAACTAGTAGAGCAGTTTGTTAGCACACTCAACGAGGGCAACGATGATATCTATCAACTCTGGCGTGCCTTCGTGCAAGAGCAACGCGAACAGCAACTCACTACACTTATCCAAGAGGAACGATTGAACGACGAGAAAACGCGCGTGTTTGTGAATAATGCTTTCGCTGCAGGTACATTGAAAACCACAGGTACCGATATCGATGGCATCATGCCACCAATGTCCCGCTTCGGCGGCAGCAACCGCGAGGAGAAAAAGAAAACCCTCATCGATAAACTCAAAGCATTCTTCGAGAGATTTTCGGGATTAGGAGGAGAGTAAAATATGGAGAACCGCATTCTATACAAATATTTGGATATAGATGGCACTAAGTGTGTATTAGGTAATTTAGACCTCCAATTCACCAATGCTACACAGTTGAATGACCCATTTGACTGCCATCCAAGTTTGATAGATCATGAGAGCAATATAGACGATAGGCTACAAGGTATTCGAAGACAATGGCAAAAGGAGGTAGAAGAAAATAGAGCGTACAATGTAAGAGAGGACACATGGTTATGCAGCTTTTCTAAAAGATACGATTCTATGTTGATGTGGAGTCACTATTGTCGTAGTCATACAGGTTTCTGTATTGGCATAGACATAGAAAAGGCAATACAAAGTATGCCGCAGATGTGTGGACAAATCTATTTGAAGCCATTCCCCCTAGAGGTACAATATATGGAAGAGTTGGTACCTTCTAATACTTTTAAACCTTGCGAACCATATTGCCATCAACTAGCCACCAAGTCGAAAGATTGGGCATACGAACAAGAGGTAAGACTGATTATCCCAAAACCCAATCCAGAATATGCCGCATTTACTCCTGCACAGGCTAAAAGAGATAACCCAGATAAAGTATGGGATTGGAAAGAAATACGTCATTACTTTCCTATATCGAATGAATGTATTAAATGTATCTATATCGGAGCAAATACTCCAGAAGAAGATAATACTAGAATTATTAACTACGTTCGTAAGAACCTCAACCCAAACATCAAAATCTACCAAATGCAGGTGGATGATGCTGCGTTTAGGTTGAAGGCGGTGGAGATATAATTATATACACTATGTTAGCTAAAATATTTGGAATACAAAATAAACAACAATCGGACATTTCACTAGAAGATGTAGTTACTACTTTGCGTGAAAGAATTACGTTGCCATCATCCGTACTCCGTGAGTCGCAATATACAAGACCAACAAAAGAAGAAAAAGTACAAAACTCTTTATTTGGTCAACTTAAAGAAATCTACGGACAAAGCAATGTGAACACCGAGTTCTCTGTTGGAGGTCATTGGGGAATGAAATCTGACATAGACTTATTTCACGGCAAGATAGGCATTGAATTAAAGGTTGCTGAGTAACTTAAAAGCGCATCTAATGTAGAGCGTCTTGTAGGACAAGTAGTGTACTATATGAAAAAGCAATATAACAATAATTTCATAGTCCTCGTTGCTGGAAAACCAAAAGAATACGATGCCTCAATGCAAGAGTTAGAAGAAATAATCAACAGTCTGGGTGCTAAATTTATATATAAAGAAGTTGCACAATAAATCATACATTATACCATATGAAAAAATACAACCGCATAATGCTAGGTCGAGGCTCGAAGTATTTTGAGCAATGTAAAAACGAAGGATATATAGGTGCAGACTTTAATATCAATGAAGATTTAACGATGCACCTTCCTGAAGACTGGAAGGCGTTTAACAAGAAATACATATCTGTATTTATGACCAATAATCCTGATAAGACGAAGGTCGGTGCAGGTCTTGGATGTGGCGCTCTCTGGACCGTTTGCAAAGGTCTTGAGGTTGGCGATATTGTTCTCTCTCCTAATGGAGCAGGTGAATACATTGTTGGCGAAATCGTTGGCAATTACTACTATGTGCCAGGAACTGAATTACCTCACCGCCGTAAAGTGAAATGGTTTGACAAGACTATAGCTCGCACTGAGATGTCAGAAGCATTGCAACATTCTACGGGGTCTATCGGTACTTGCTGTAATATTACTGACCATAGTGCAGAGATAGAGAAGCTAATCAAAGATGTTACACCTATTGGAATCGTCCCTACATCTACAGAGATAGAAGAAGCTTCGCAATTTGCTTTAGAGAAATATTTGGAGGAGTTTTTGGTTACAAACTGGAAACATACAGATCTAGGCAAAAAGTATGATATTTATGAGGAAGATGGCGAGAAAGTAGGTCAACAATACTCCACTGACACAGGTGCTATTGATATCCTTGCTATCAGTAAAGATAAAAAAACAGTGCTTGTTATCGAACTCAAACGAGGACGCACCTCAGATGTGGTTGTTGGACAAATTCAACGCTATATGGGTTATGTGAAAGAGGAACTTCTAGAGCCAGGACAAGTGGTAAAAGGACTTATCATCGGTAAGGAAGATGACCTGAGACTCCGTCGCGCTTTGAGTGTATGTCATAATATTGAATTTTACAAATATAAGATTGACTTCAAATTGATTAAATAATCCCCCATCAACACATATTTGAATGTGGTAGTGTGGTAAGGTGGAGTTTAGTTAGTGTTGAATAAAATTGATTATATCGTTTGTTTATTAATAACTTTGATGGCATAAAATCTTTGTAATAATTCTAAAATTATGGGACGTCTAAGAGATTTTCTAAATTCAAAATTAAATACTTTCGATATTACCTTGAAATTAGCGCAACGAGGTAATCCACAAGCACAAAATAATGTTGGGCTTTTTTATATGAATGGAACTGAAGTAGAACAAGATTATGCTAAGGCACTCGAATGGTTCCATAAATCAGCAAGTCAAGGATATCTGTTGGCATATCATAATATAGGACATTGCTATCAATATGGAAATGGTGTGGAACAAGACTATGCAAAAGCGGTCGAATGGTTTAGCAAAGGTGCAGAACAAGAAGAACCTAACTCGCAAGCTAGTTTAGGTAATTGCTACTATTATGGTTTGGGCGTAATGCAAGATTATGTTATTGCGTGCGGGTTATTTTATAAATCTGCTGCGCAGGGTAATATGTATGCACGGAATAATTTGGGTTTATGTTTTCACCATGGGCATGGTGTAGAGCAAGATCTCGAGAGTGCAGCACGTCTGTTTAAGTTGTCTGCTGATCAAGGTTATGCCTTGGCTCAATTAAATTTAGGCTTATGCTACGACAAGGGATTAGGTATCGAACAAGATAAAAAGCAAGCGTTTGATTGGATTCGTAAAGCTGCTGAACAAGGTTTTGCGAATGCCCAATGTGAGTTAGGCATTCGATATTCAACAGGTGATGGAGTAAAGCAAGACTATGCTAAAACTATAGAATGGACTCGCAAAGCCGCAGAACAAGGTTTTGCAATCGCACAAAACAATTTAGGTTATTATTATGAAAATGGATATGGAGTAGAGTTGGATTATGTCCAATCTGTATATTGGTATCGAAAGGCTGCTGAGCAAGGGCTCTCTACTGCTCAATGTAATTTAGGTAACTGCTATAGTTCAGGGTGGGGTGTTGAACAAGATTACCATCTTGCTCTAGACTGGTATCGTAAAGCAGCTGAACAAGGAAATTCTACAGCACAGTATGAGATAGGTCAATTATACGAAGAAGGTAATGGAGTAGAGCAAGATTATGAACAAGCAAAAATGTGGTATAATTATGCCATTCAACAAGGAAATATAGAGGCAGAAGGAAAATTAAAAGAATTATTAGAAAAAATGGTATGATAATCTGCTCAGTCTGAAGACTATATGGTAATAGAACGGATAGGACATGAAAAGCTATTGATAGGGCAAAACGAAAATAAGATAGTTTTTGAACCAAAATAAAATTATACAATTATGAAAAAGATTTTACTAGTTTTGGCGCTGGTGATAAGCACTGCGACTATGATGGCACAGTCTGTGGACTTCCCGGCTACAGAGTACACACAAGATCCTAAAGCAAACTATCGCTTGTATAAAACAAAAAATATATATAACTTCATCAAACTAGACACTCGTACTGGACAAATGGATATGGTGCAATGGACTACGAAAGGATATCCTGGTACCTATACATTATCGGATGTAAAGAGAGTAACTGACCCATCTGATGAAATACCTGGTCGTTTTACACTTTATGCTACAACTAATATTTACAACTTTGTTCTTCTAGACCAAATAGATGGACGTACATGGCAAGTACAATGGAGTACAGATCCAGATGAAAGGATGGTAGTAAGAATATACTAATCCCCCCTTCAACATATTTTTGAATGTGATAGTGTGATAAGGTGTAACTATAGTTTCAGAAAAATCGCTCGATTCGGGCGTTTTTTTGGAAAACAAAAATTATAGAAAAATAAACCAAAAATTAACCAAAATTATTTATCCACTACCAAGATTGCTGTGTATTAGCGTAAATTAAGCAAAATTATTAGTGGAGCTGTAGATCACTGCTCAATATTTCCGTCAAGGATTTGGAACAAATAACCTTATTTATTAATGGACTACAAACAACTATACATACTCAACCAACAGGATTATCGTTTAAACACGTCTTATCCATTGTCTCCATCGGACTGGGAATCGTATAAAACCACTAACTAGTCGTTAGACTTCTCACTTGAAGATGAACTTTCATTGTATATTCATATACCATTTTGTCGCCAATTATGTACATTTTGCGAATATACATGCATGATTTGTCCTAACGAAGAAGGGCAAATGCGCTATTTTCATACGTTAGAGAAAGATATCATACAATTTATCAACACCCACTCGTTTACTCTACGTGGCTTTGACATAGGTGGCGGTACACCTACTTGTTTGTCTGACATGGCATTTCAGTATTTGATGGACATGTATACTCACGTATGTAATCATCTTGACAAGACTCATGATTTCGAGCCAAGCATTGAAAGTACATTTCAGACATGTACTGCTCAAAAGTTAACTGCTATTGTTCAAGCAGGTATTCGGCGTCTCTCCCTAGGATTGCAATCTACAGACTCCTCTATGCTGCACTCATGTCATCGTGCGTCTTCATCTCTTGAGAGTATGTTGCAAACCATGCAGATGGCGCATGAAATCGGCATTCACAAAATCAATCTTGACCTAATGTATGGTTTACCAAACCAAACCTTAGATTCAATCCTACTCGATTTGCAATCAATCGGTACTCTGCAGCCAGAACAAGTGACACTCTATGAATTGCGAACCAATCAATTGACCAATACACCCTCCCAAAACGCACAAACATTGTACGATTCCTATTGTTTGTTGTATGATGCGCTAATCAAAATGGGATACCACGCTCACTTTGGTCAGAATACTTTTTCGTTAGATAAAGATGACTTTGGCGTCTCCTCTTATCTTCGTTCGCGGATGTTGTATGGAAAGGCATACAAAGGTTTTGGTATTTCCGCTCAAAGTATGTGCAAACAAGGAGTGAGCTATAATATTGGCAAGAACGCTGCAAATTTGTCTTCATTTATAGACTGTCCTACCTATGAAAATGGTGATACATATATTTTGCCTGCGCACGAAATTGCCAATAAATACATAGCGATTTCAGGCTATTCCAATAGTTTTTCATTAGAGGTTTTGCATCTTTTGTTAAATAAGGAAGAGTGGTTGTCGCTGCAAGAACGAGTTGCATTTTTGATGGATGAGAATTTATTGTATCGAGATAATAATTGGCTACGCATAACACGTGAGGGGTTCCGTAATTATGGTACAGTAAATTCCATATTGAGAATAAATAATAAGACAGTTGACAATTTATAATTGATAGTTTATAGTTGGCAAGAGACTTGCACAAAACAAATCGCATCGATGGCGCGGTTTAGTGGACGCTGCGCTATGGTTTAGGGTTTAGAGGCGGGGGATACTCGGCGGACCACCGCCGAGGGCATGACAGTTTTAGAGTTGAGAGCAGTTATAGAGTTGAGAGTTGAGAGTTGAGAGGCGACTAGGCGAGAGGTGATGGGAGAGTAGGGAAGGAACCTATCCTAAATCCTTGCACGCTATCTACTCGGTATCTACTCGGTATCTACCTTACTTTTTAGTGTAGAGTGTAGAGTGTAGGGTGGAGAAGCGAGGGCAAACTGTCAACCTATTTAGGAAAAGACAAAAGACATATCATTTTTTAAGATTATTACTGTAACACTATCACACTATAACAAGAAATTTTGTGTCGATTTTTTGAAAAAATGGTAGATTTAGCCTAAGTGACTAAAAAAAGCACCCTGCAAAAATGGCAACTTTTTTGGGGCTTATTAGGGGTGATAATATATTATATATATTATATATAATTCTAAAATACCCTTCAACTCTTTTTTTATTGTTATAGTGTGATAATGTGATATCGCGAAAATTCAACGGTAAAAAAATAGCAATTATTAAGATTTCCTTAAAATCCGTTGATACACACTCTCGTTTATAGGTAAGGTTAGCAGCTTTTGCTGCATCTCCTCGCCAATCTCCCATCGCCCATGGCCCCTCTTAACTCTTAACTCTCTCCTCTCACCTCTCGCTTTTAACCTAATTCAATAACACTATAACACTATAACAAGAAAATATATCTTCATTGTCTTTAGCCTTTCGCCTCTCGCCTAAACGGAGCTCGCTCCGCTCCCTCCACCACATCACAATATCACAAGGAAATATGTGTTGATTTGCTAAAAAATCCCCAATCTTTTGAAAAAACTGCGTTTTTTTACCTCTTTATTTTGTCAGTCCTGATTTTTTTTCGTAACTTTGCAGTCAAATTAGAAACTTAAACTTTATTTATTATGGAATTTATTGAATTATCTAAAGAAAATTACAAAAATTATCTTCCTTTGGACATTGCCGCTTTTAGTTTCGCTTTCGCAGGTGCGATGGGTGATGCGGGTGGAGTAGTGATTATCACCACCAGCGGACAGTTGTATTACTTCAATTATGTTTATCAGGATTTTAGCAAGGACGATGTCGATGCTATCTTGCCTATTCTTTCACAATGCGAATTGCCCATCTTTGGCGAAACAGATAAAGTGCCTGAAGGTTGGAGGCATATCTCGTTGGGTGCGGGTAATAACCTATTGATGCAAAATCAATATGTGGAGCCATTCTTCAAGATGCACGAAGAATATGCGAAGACAGTAGATGAAATAGATGGCTGCTTGTATCGCTCTTGGTTGAAAATAATGGTAGAAATAGTGAAAGGATAAACGCTTAAAGTTTTGTAGTAAGGGATGGTAAAGCCACATGCGAAAGCGTAGATCAACCGGTGCTTTATTCGTATGATTGTAAAATCTTGTTTTGATTGCTTGCTGAGTGAAATCAGAATGTAAAAACTCTATTTTTGAAAGGAAATGAACTCCCTGTTCATCAAATTGAACAATTTTTCCAATTAATTTTGTCTAATCCGAAAAATTGTTGTATCTTTGCACAAATTAAAACAGTAGTATAAGTTATTATGAATACGTATGTAATTGAGAGATTTTTAACAGCGCAGGATAATCCTCCTGAGGGATGTGGCTCGTATGAACAAGCGCTTAGCGAAATGAAGAGTGGTCGGAAGACAGGACACTGGATGTGGTATGTATTTCCGCAGATACAAGGTCTTGGTCATAGCGGCTTATCAAGAAACTTTGGGATCGACAGTGTAAATGAGGTAAAGGCATACTACAACCATCCCGTCTTAAGAGCACGTATGAATGAGATTCTAACCGTGATTTTAAATTCAAAAGAAGGAATTCTAACGCTGATGGGTAGCGAAATAGACGCTCGAAAATTTTTATCCTGCATGACATTGTTTGAGTATGCTACCCAAGAGCAAATCTTTAAAGATGTTCTTGAAAAGAAGTGCTGGGGTTCTTATTGCAAACTGACTTTAAGCAAGATTCGAATGTCACAATCAGATAAATCATAAAAAAGTAGTACCTTTGCAGTCGTCAAAAATGCGTATATACGCAAAAATAGCTAATACCTCGAAATTACATAAAAAATGTAGCCTATGTGCAAAAAAAAGCGATTTTTCTTGCTCATATACATTTTTTTTTGTAACTTTGCACCGCAAAGTTTTAAATAAGGAGACAAAATAGCGACAGAAACCCCACAATATGCGCAGCAACGAAATATCATACTTCATCTCCTTTTGCATTGAGCAATACAAGCAAAAGTACAATCTGACAGGCGAGCAGGCAATGCTTGAATTGGATAAGTATGGAGTGCTGGAATATCTTGAGGAGTTTTATGAGGTGCTGCACACCCAAAGTGCGCAGTGGATTGTAGAAGATATTGACAACTATATCAACCAAAGGAAGATATGAAAGTCTATCACGGCAGTTTAGAAATAGTAGAAACACCCGAAATTCGCGAACCTAATCGTACCCTTGATTATGGTAGCGGGTTCTATACCACAACTTCGTCGGAGCAAGCCGAAGAATGGGTGCGCAGAAAGATGAAGAGCAACCGCGTTGCAAAGGGATTTGTCAATGAATATGAATTAGATATTGATAACCTGCAATCTGTCAAGTGCTTGCTTTTTGAATCTCCTACCGACGAATGGATAGACTTTGTGATGAACAACCGCCTAAACAAGGACTTTGTACATGACTACGATATCGTATATGGTCCTGTGGCAAACGACCGCGTATATACTTGTTTTGCTTTGTACGAAGGCGGTTTGATGAGCAAACAAAACTTACTTGCAGAGTTGAAAACATACAAATTGGTTGATCAGTATTTGTTTCATAGCGAGCAGGCATTGCAACTATTAACATTCACCAAAGCCAACGAGATACAACTATGACAGAAGTCACTCAAAATAACTTGCACTTGCTCTTGCCTTCCAAAGTGAGTTGGCTGGCGGATATGTTATGTGCGGAGAAGCATATCAGTGTCATCGAAGCTATGCGCCAGATTTATTCTTCGGATATGTACAAACAGCTGGAGCAAGAAAGTACCAAACGCTGGCACGAAGGTCCCGTCGCCTTATACCAAGAATTGATGAAAAAATAACTCACCCCGAGGGCACCCTAACCGGTTCTCGTCTATAGGGTGGATAGCGTAAAAACAAAAAGAGGGCATAAACCCTCTTTCTTTGTTTTGAGCCACCACGGGGACTCGAACCCCAGACCTACTCATTACGAATGAGTTGCTCTACCAACTGAGCTATGGTGGCAATCGCGTTCGGCGAAATCCGTCGCAAAGCGAGTGCAAAAGTACTGCTTTTTTACGAAATATGCAAATTATTTTGTGTATTTACACATTTTTTTGTAATTTTGCAGTCGAAATGAGAAAATTATACACCATACTATTTATGATAATGCTTAGTGCTGCGTGTTTAGCACAGCACATAACGCATACCTTTGATTCTAATATACGCACGTTGCGCGTACAATACCTCAGCGAAGCCATAGAACCTAGCGGCAATCCTCAGCGACCTTATCTCATACTCAAAGATGGAGTGGTGGACGGCATGGATGCTGACAACACACTAGAGATAAGCTTTGACTACCTCAGTCATGACATCCAACAATATACCTATAAAATTATACATTGCGATAGAAATTGGCAAGCAAGTACAATAAATACTTACGAGTATATTGATGGTTTTACTACCAACGATATCATCAATTACGAACTATCCAATAATACCCAACAAGAATATACCCACTACTGGCTGGACTTTCCCAATGCCGATATGCAACTCAAAACCAGTGGTAACTATTTGCTGCAAATATACCAAGATGGAGACCCCAATAATGTAGTCGCCCAAGTTTGCTTCCAAGTGGTAGAACCAATAGCAGGCATCAATACCCAACTAAGACACAATACTGACATCGAACTGAGCGGAAGATACCAACAATTGGACATCGATGTGCAAACATCCAACCTGGGTGTTCGAGATGCACAAGACATTTGTCTCGTAGTCACACAAAATGGCCGACTAGACAACCGAGTGATCGTGGAAAAACCAACTTTTGTAGAACCCAATAGATTGCGCTATACCAACCAAGAAGTACTCATCTTTGAGGGTGGAAATGAGTTTAGGAGATTGGATACCTACTCAATATACTACGCTGGATATCACGTGGGTAGAGTGGCCTATAAGCAAGGCGAATACCATGCTATACTAGAGGACGATATGGTGCGCGGAACAATGGCTACAGGTGCAGGACGAGAGGGATTGTCCTATCTTTCGGACGTAGATGCCAACGGACAATGGGTGGTCAACTGCGAAAAGACCGATGATCCCGACACAGAGGCAGAATATATGTGGGTACACTTCTATTTGCCCGTAAAACAACCACTGATGAATATGCACGTGTTTGTGGGTGGAGATCTCTTCTACAATACCTACACAATGGCTAATATGATGCAATACGATGCGGAAAACAAATGCTACTACTTATATGCCTATCTCAAACAAGGTGGATACAACTATATGTATTATGTTAGAGATGCGAATGGACGTATGAGTTTACTACCAATTGAAGGTTCGCATTGGCAGACAAAGAACGAATACACTGTAGATGTGTACTTTAGGCCATTTGGGGCAAGGTACGATAGACTGGTAGGCAAAAAAATAACGAGATAGTCTTGAGATGACCCCAAAAAGTTGGACAGATTAATAAATCTAGTTAACTATATTTTGAAAGTGAGTTCGGTATTTTACCGGACTCATTTTTAATTTAAGTTTAATCCGATCGTTATTGTAGTATCTAATATACTGTTTGAGTGCCTGTTTAAATTCATCCATATCCTCCCATTTATTTGG